>CAZJHB010000057.1:3501-7443 GCA_964545685.1 uncultured Candidatus Peribacteria bacterium
ATTTTGTTCTTCTTCTCAAGTATTACTTAATTCTTGTTCTTCACTATTTTCTCATGAATCTTGTTGTTCTTGATTCTCTTCTTGATTTTGTTCATCTTGTGAATTTTCTAAATCTTTTAATAAATCTGCAACATAATCATAATTAAATTTTGTATCATCATCAAATTTTATATTCAAAGCTCAAGAAAATGCTTCTAAAGATTTATTATAATAATTTATTTTTTCTTCATCATTTAAATCTTCTCATAAATAATAATTTACATTTCAAATATTATGTAAACTTATATTATTTAATGATTTATTATAATAATCTAAAGCTCAAGAAAAATCTCAAAGTTCATAAAACTTATTTCATTCTTTTATGTAATAATTACTTAAAAATAAAGAATAATTACTAAGTAAAAATATTATTATTAATCAAATTATAAAATAAACTATTTTTTTCATATTAATTTGTTATCAAATACTAAAAATAATAGAAAAGATATAAAAGCAAAAAATATTATAAATCTAGTTAAATATAAATAGTTTGCTTCATTATTTGTTAACACATCTTCAATAACCAATTTATTAATCTTGTTTTCTATATTGTTAAAATCTTTTATAGCATCTAAATTTACATAAGAAATATTATCATATATACCAAATTTAGATAATTCATTTTCATTTAATTTTGATACAACTCTTTGTCAATTATATATCTTATAATTAATATTTCACCAAACATCTATTCAATCAGGAATATATCATCACTTCTCTGTTCATACTCATACTATTAAGATATTAATATTTCTATTTTTTAATGATTTTATAATATTATTATCAATATTTATTTCTTCATCTCATCAATCAGTAAATACAACTATTGTTCAAGCTTCTTCTTCTTTAAAATAATTATATGCTTTTTCAAAAACTTGAGTTAAATTAGTTCAATTAACTCAAATATTATTATTATCAAGTCAATTTAGTATTTTTACAAAAATTGAAGAATTATCAGTAAAAGGTAATACTTCTATTACTTCTCATGCAAAGCCCATTAAAGCATTTTTATTTTGAGAATTTTCTATTATAAAATCACTAATAATTTGTTTAGATAAATCAAGTCTAGAATCTCAAACATCAAGAGTTTCCATACTTTTTGATAAATCTAATACAAATAAAATTCTTCATCATACATTTGTAGCTTTATTTTCTACTAAATTAGTTTTTATTCATAAAATATTTATCAAAACTAATAATCATGAAATACTCAAAAATAAGTTAGCTTTTAAATCCTTATTATTTTTATAAATAAAATACATATAAATAACAATAAAAATTATTCATAATAATAAAAAGAAAATATACAAAAAATTTAAATTATCAAAATACATAGTGTTTAAAGATTTTTCTTATATTTTAAAATAAAAAATAAAGTAAAAAACAAAATTAATAAATTTATTAAATAAATATTTTTTTCTTTTTTTATAGTTAAGGTATCCTTTGTTATATCTTTTTTTTCAAGTTTTGAAATATTATCAAAAATTTTTTCTAAAGTTTTTTCATTAGTTGCTCTAAAGTATTCTCAAGATGATGCTGAAGCAATTTGTTTCAAAGTTTTCTCATTTAATCAAGCAACCTCTTGTTTTTGAGTTCTTCAAAAAACATCTGTTTGTGTTATATATGCTTTTCCCTCTCATCAAATTCAAATAGTATAAATTTTTATATTTTTTCATTGATTTTTAAAATAATCAACTGCTAAACTTGGATCCAATCATACATTAGCATCTCAATCAGTTAATAATATTATTATTTTCTCTCTATCTTCAGAATCTTCTCAAAATCAATTAGAAGCAATAACTAAAGCATCTCAAATCGCTGTTCCCTGCATTCAATAATAATTTTGATTTATTGTATCCACAGATATATCATTAATTATATTTTGACTTATTTCATAATCAAAATTTAAAGGTAAACTTGTAAAAGCTTTTCAAGCAAAAACCACTAATCAAACTCTATCATGCTCAACTTTTTCCAAAAAATTATTAATTATTTTTTTTGATGCTTCTAATCTATTTGGTGAAAAATCCTCTGCCATCATTGAATAAGAAATATCTAAAACTATTTCTATATCCACTCAATTTTCAAGTATTTCATCTTGTTCATATTTAATAATTAAATTAGCAAAAATTCATACAAATAATATACAAATTAAAAAAATAATAATATAATATAATTTATAATATATAGTCGAAGTTTTAAATACTTTTTTCAAAATTTTATTGTCAGAAAAAATTATATTTTTTCATCAAATTAAGTAAAAAAATAAAATTAATATAATTACTGGAATTATAAGTAAAAAATAATATAAATTTTCAAATTCTAACATGTTTTACTTTTTTATATTTTTTAAAATATCATCAATAAGATCTTTTCTAAAACTAAGTGTATCTTTATGTAAATTAAATTCATTATAATAACTTTTTTGAAATAATTTTAGTAGTTTTAAATCTATATCATTTTGTGCAATTTCTTTAAATGTCTTATTTTTTGCATCAACTATTCAAATAAAATCAAAATAATCTCTTAAAATAAAATTTAATTGCTCATAAAATTCACTTTTTTCTAATTTATCAATTTTATTAAGTAAATCTTTTAATTTTTTAATATAATCTTCTTTTGTAATCTCAGGTTTAACAATAAGTTTTTCTTGTGTTTTTTTGTTTATTTTAAAGTATTTATATATAAAATATCATAATATTACTAATATGATAATAAATATAGTATACAAATAATTAAAAATACCTAAACTCCACTCAAAATCTTTTATATCTTTTAAATTTCCATTGTCAACAGAGGGCTTTAGCTCTTTATTATTTTCATCTTCAGTATCATTTTTAATTTCTTCCTCTTTTACTGAAGATTTAGGAGATATAACTTTTATTTTTACAATATTAGAAGTAATAGCTCCTGTTCATTCTCAAATAATAGCAGGCCCTATTTCAAATTCTCAAACTTCATTTGGATAAAAAGATAATTCAATAGTTTGAGTATTTTCTATTTTTCAATTTATACTAGTAAAGCTAGAATAATTCTTTTGAGATACTTTATAAAAATCATTTAATCAATTAATTAAAATTTCTGAATTTCCTAAACTAGAATCTGCTGTAATTTTCACATCCAATTCAAAAGTATCTTCTAATGTAATTTCATTATCTGAAATTATCAATTCAAGACTAGATTCTGCAAATACTATTTTATTTAAAAATAAAAAATATGTAAATATTATTATTAAAAATATAATTTTTTTTATTATTTTCATTTTTCATTATTACATTAAATTTTAAAAATTTTATAAAACTCTTTATAAATATTTGTTTTTTCATCAATTAAAACATATCTTCAAGAATATTTTAAAATTTTCTGTTTTAAATTATTAATTTTTTCAAATCTTAATTTTCTATATTCTTCAACTTTATTATTATTTTGTAAATCAATTTTTAAATTTAAGTCATTAATTCAAATAATTCATTCTCAATTTAAATTATTTTCAAAACTATTAAAAATATTACACAAAACAAAATCATTTTTTTTACAAGTTACCTTTAATTCTTTAGGATTAAAATCCATTTTATCGGTTAAATAAAAAACTAAACTATTTTTTATTTTTAAAGAATTAAAATAAGATAAAATTGATTTTTTATTATCTTGAATTTTATTTTTTTTAAAAAATATACTTTTTATTTTTTCTAAAAAGTTTTCTGTTTTAATTTTTCAATAATTTTTTTCTATATTATTTAAAATATTTATAAAATTTTGTTTTCACTTTTTTCCAAAATAAAGTTCATTCCTATCATAATTAATTAAAGCTCATAATTTATCTCAAGACTGAATTGCGGTTAATCACAATAAATAATATATTTCTAACAAAGAGTCTTTTTTTGTTTTATTTCAAAATTTTTG
>CAZJHB010000058.1:0-1519 GCA_964545685.1 uncultured Candidatus Peribacteria bacterium
GCATATTCAAGATTTTCTGTATAACAATGAAAAACAAAATTTTTATATCAAGAATCAATTAATATTTCATAAATATCATTTTTTGCCTCTCTGTTATGAATAATTAATGGTAAATTATATTTTTTTGCTAATTCAATTTGAGCTTTAAAATATATCTTTTGTTTTTCTTTTTGTAATTCAATACTAATATTTTTATCTAAATTAAAATAATCAAGTCAACATTCTCATATTCAAATAATATTATTTTTATTTTCTAAATAAAGAGTTTCTAGTTTTTGAATTTTTGTTTTTAAATCTTCTTTTAAATTAATATCTCAAGGATGATATCATATACTAGCAAAAATAAAATCATTATTTTTTGCTAATTCAATACATTCTTGATTTGTTTTACAATTAGTTCAAATAGCATTTAAAAAAGCTTCTTTGTGATTTTCTTTGAAGCTTTTTAATATTTTTGAAATATCTTTATGTTTTGTATAGTTTGGATGACAATGTGTATCGTATATCATGTTTAAATTTATTAATTGGAAAATTATCCTTTATTAAAGCTACTGAGGATTAGAATGTAATTCAAGAAGTTGTTAATATATAATTATTATTTAAAGTATCAGTGAAATTGGCATTTATAATATTTAAATTTTCTGATTTATCTTCTTTTTTAATTGTTTTTATTTTTAATATAATTTCATCAGGAGTAATATTTTTTGGGTTTTCAAATGTTATAATTATAGATTTTATTCATTTTTCATTTTCTAACTCAGTAATATTACTTTTAGAAAAATCTAATTTTTCTATTTCTACATTTTTAGGATTATAAATAATACTTAAAGATAGGTCTTTTACATCGTTAATAATTTTATTTGTTTTTAATACTATGTTATTATCTTCTATATCAAAATAAATATCTGAATTAATTTCTATTCCATTTACATTAAAAATACTAGCTTTTAAACTTTGTCATACATCTGTTCAATCTATAATAAAAAAGTTTACTCATAAGGCTACAATTAAACTGGTTACAACTATTCAAATATTTCAAATTAATTTACTTTTTTTGTATTTTTTTATGAAATCTTGCATTTAGTTTTTATTAGAAATTAATTATAATTATTCTAATAATTTTTAATTTAAAGTAAAGAGGAAAAAAGTTTTTAACCCCTTCCCCTCCACTTCGTTTCGGGTATTCTCCTTGAAAAGGGGAAAAATAAATAAGTAGAATATTGAAAATTTGTGTTAAGATGAAAGGAAATTAGCTTAAACTATTCCATGATTCTCCAAAGTTTCTAATTGAGTTTTATTGATTATTTTTAAAAGTTCTTCTTTGGGAATTTTTTGTAATTTTTCAATATTTCAATATTTCTTTAAAATTTTACTTCTAGTTTTTGGTCAAAATCAAGGTAAACTTTCTAATATATTTTTTTTCATTCATTTAATTCTAGAATCTCTATTAAAAGTTATGGCAAATCTATGAGCTTCATCTCTAATCTTTTGTATTAATCTAAGTTCGTTACTTTCTTTA
>CAZJHB010000058.1:1619-7383 GCA_964545685.1 uncultured Candidatus Peribacteria bacterium
GAAATATGAGAGATATCATTACATTCAAAAATAATATTTTTATTTATTTGTTTTAATCATGTTAATTCCAGAATATTTTGCATTGTTTTTTTGCTAAAACCTTTGGTACTTAAAGAATTCAAGTGACTTTTATATGAATATTCATAAATATTTTTATAACATAAATCAAGTAATTCTTTTTTAACTCAAATTTTTGGTATTTCAATTTTTATATTTTTAAAAATTTCTTCTTCTAATTTTATAGGAAAAGTTAATAATATATTTGAAAATGTGATTTCTCAGTTTTTTGTAAGTAAATTATTAATTATATAATTTTTTACTATTGTTTCTTTGTCTTCTTCTAGTTTATTTTCTATTTCATAATTATATAATCATGTTATTTTACTATCTTTTATTTTTATCATTCAAATGAATGTTTTTCAAAATTTTTCCAAATAATTTATAACATAAAAATTTCATTTTACTCATTCTCTAACTATTTGATAAACATTAAGAGCTTTTATACTTTCAATATTTTCTTTTAATTTTTGAGCTTCTTCAAATTCTAAATTGTTAGCTTTTTCCTGCATTTTATTTTCTAAGTTTTGTATGATCTTCTTATTATTTCATTTAAAAAAAATTTTAATATTTTCAATATTTTCTAAGTATTTGTCTATATTTTCTTTATTTAATAAACAAGGTCACGCACAAGTTTTTATATAATAATCCATACATGGAATTTTATTATTAGCTTTTGAACTTATTTGAATATGATTTTGTAGAGATGTTTTGTTTTTTACAGATGTTTTGTCAAAACATCTGTACGGAAAAGATTTATCTTCAAATTTCAAATTACAACTTCTATATCAAAAAATTTTTTTTATAATTTTTAATACGTTATTTACATAATTTGTACTAATATAAGGTCAAAAATAAGTTCAAATTGATTTTTTTGTAAGTGAAGGAGAAATTCTTGTTTTTATTATTTTGGGAATTAATTCATTGGTTATTTTTATATAAATGTGATTTTTTCAATCTTTCATCAAAATATTATATTTAGGCTGATGTTTTTTTATTAAAGTAGTTTCTAAAATAATACTTTCAGTTTCATTATTTGTTATTATTGTTTTTATATCATAGATTTGTTTCACCATTTTTTGTTTTGCAAAATTGAGTTTTGATTTTCATGAAAAATAAGAATTTATTCTGTTTTTTAAATTCACTGATTTTCCAATATAGATTATTTTTCAATTTTTATCTAAAAATTGATAAATTCATGGATTTTTAGCTATTTTTTTAATTTTTCAAAAAAGATTTGACATTCTCATGCATTATTATATAATCCGGCTCACAAGATGAAGGAGAGGAAAAAATGGTCAAAGCATGAATACCACATGATATAATGCCATGAAACCATCTATGGTCACCCCCATAGAGAACTCTCCCTTCATCTTACCAATTTTCTTCTTATTATCAAGATAATATGGAAGAAAAATAAAAAAATAAGTCCCAAGCAGGGGCTTTTTTGTATTTTTCTAAAAAAAACTTGACTTTTGAAAAAATATTGTATAATCCTTGTACGGTATGGGTGGAGAGAGAGGAAAATGTAAACCTTTTTAAATCCTTATAGTAGGTACTTGGGTAAAACTAAGTTGACAAAAATATAAAAACGAAAACTGTGCTTTAAGACTATCGACCATGTTTATTTGTTTGACAATAGTGCCTCTCACTTCATATTAACAAAATTTTCTTTCTATTTAAAAATACGTGAAGAAAAAAATGTAAAAAAATAAGACCTTTTTAAGGTCTTTTTTGATTATCTTGTGTTTAGTAGTTTTAGATAAGAAGTATTATCTTAAATCTATGGTTCAATTATCATTTTTTATATTTTCTATCTTCTTTTTTAGTTCTTCTTTTTTTCTTTCTTCTTCATCTTCTTTATGTCAAAAATTTTCAATAACTCAATGTAGGGCGTCTACTAAAGTATTAAATTTTGTATTCATATCTTCTTCTTCTTCTTCTTTAAATTCTTCACTAAATTTTTCAATTAATTCTACTTTTTTGAATGGTAAAAATACATCTTCTAAAATGAAATTATCATCTCAAATTTTATGAATAACTAAATCTCATTTTTTAAGTATAGAATTTGTTAATCATGATTGTTCAACTCATAATCATTCAATATTAATAAAATTTACACTATTTGTTTTTTTCTTAAATAAAGACCATTGTAAATCAGTAATTCAAGAATCACTAATAAGCCATACATCATTGTACCAATCAAATATATCATAGATAATTTTTATATAAATTAATACTAAAAATATTTCTAAAAAATAAAAAGGGATTAATTCTTGAATTTTTGGTGATACATAAAATAAAAAAGAGGGAAGTATTGTTATTGATAAAAGAAAAAATAATCTAATAAAAATTACTGATAAATGTTTATGAATTGTTCATAGTAATTTATCATCTTCTGGAATATATTTTGAAAAGAATTTAATTTCAAATTTATTCATATAATTGTATTAAAGTATAAAGAAATAATAAATATTTATAAATAATATTTTTCTATATTTTTAATTCAAGTAAAACTGGACAATGATCACTTCACATTACTTGCGTTAAATATTTTATATTTTTTATTTTATTCAAAAAATTATTATTTACAATAAAATAATCAAGTCTCCATCAAACATTTCTTGGTCTTGCTCATGCTCTATAACTCCACCATGAATATGTATCAATTTGATTTGGATAAAAGTATCTAAAAGTATCTGTAAAACCATTTGATAATAATTGACTTATTTTATCTCTTTCTATAGGTAAAAATCATATAGAATTTTGATTTTCTTTTGGTCTAGCTATATCGATTTCTGTGTGAGCAATATTTAAATCTCAGGTTAATATTATATTTTCTCAAGAAGCTACAATTTTATTGATATAATCAATGATTTTATCATAAAAATCCAGCTTATAATTAAGCATTTCTGTTCAATCTGCTTTTGTTCATCAATTTGGAAAGTATCAATTGATTAATCTAAAACCATCAAATTTTATTTCTGTTATTCTTCAATCGGTATGAAATTTTTCTATATTTTCAAAATAGTTATTATAATCTATAATATCTAAATTTTCTTTATAGAAAATAGCACTTCCAGCATATCAAGGTCTTTTTCATTCATGCCAAATATATTTATATCAAGGTAAATTTCATACATCTTTTAAAAATTGTTCTTCAAATGCTTTTGTTTCTTGAATACAAAGAATATCAGGAGATTCTGTTTCTATAAATTCATTGAATCATTTTTTTGCAACTGCTCTTATTCCATTTACATTCCAAGTGATTATTTTCATAGTATTTTTTTATATATGTAATTTTTTTTACTATTTTAATATGCATTTTAAAAAAGTAAAGAAAAAATACAAAAAGTACCAGTTTGTTAGAACTGGTTCTTTTTGTATTCATCGTATCTATTTGATTTATATTCCAAAATATTGAAAAACACAGAAGATAATGATAGTAATTATTAAAATAATACCACAAATTCTAAAATAAAATCTGGAGTGATAATATAATATTTTATCATCTTCAGAAAAATTATTTATAATATATTCTATTAATCTTCCTTGATATTTTTTCTTTATTTTGAAAAAATTAATGTTGTATCTTTTTCTTAACGTGTAGTTTTGTCCAAAGCAGATTAAAGCTCCTATAAACGATATCACAATACAATACATAATGATTAATGAATACATTTTTTCCCCTTTTTTATAGGTTAATAAAAAGATAATTTTTATTGTATTATTATAATAAATAATATCTTATTATTGTCAATAGGGAAAAAGTATTTTTTATAAAAAAATAGAATTTATAGAAAAAATTTTTGAAATATAATTTTTTTAAATATAATAAAAATTGAAAAAAAAATTAAATGATAACTTATATTAACTATGACAAATGAAGAGAAAAATAAATTAGAGCAAGAGGATATTGTTGAAGAAATGCAAGAAGAAATTGAAGAAGTTGAAAATGAAGAAGGTGAAATTGATGAAGAAAAATTAGAAGAAGCAGTAAATCCTAGTGCTAATGAACCAAGTAATAAATGTAAAGATATTTTAGCTAAAACTATGGCTGATTTTGATAATTTTAAAAAGAGAGTAGAAAGAGATAAAGATGATATGATTTTTTTCTTAAAACAAGATATTTTTAAAAAAATTCTTCCAAGAATTGATGATTTAGAAAGAATTGTTAAAAATACACCTGACGATTTACAAACTTGAGCTTTGTTTGAGTGAATAATTTCTTTAGAAAAAAAATTAAAAAAAGATTTAGAAGTACTTTGAGTAAAAGCTTTTGAATCAATTTGAATGGAAATGGATACTAATAAACATGATGTAATGACTACATTACCTTGAAAAGAAGAATGAATAATTGTTGATGAATTTGAAAAATGATATATGCTTTGAAATAGAATTTTAAGGCATGCAAAGGTAGTTGTGTGAGCTTGAGAATAAAAAAATTTGCAAATATTACATTTTCTATATAATATAATGCGATTTTTATATTAAAAATAAAAAAAATGAAATATATAAAAAGCATCATTTGTGTGTTTATATTAATATTTATATTTTGACCTTTAAATGTAGAGGCTTTCTTTTCTATTGATGATTTAGATACTCAGATTACACCTACATCTAGTAGTGTAAAAATTGAAAAAATTCAAAATTTATTTTTTGGTTTATGATTATATGAATGAAAAATAGATTGAAATTATGATAGTATAGAAAAAATATTGATAGATTATCAATTAAATGCATGAATAATTGAAAATCCTTGGGATTGGTGAGCTTGATATTTTTGAGATAAAACAGCTGAAAAATTATTAGAAGATTATTGAGATAAATTTAAAAATCTCGCATTGTTATATATAAAGAAAGAAGAAGTAGTCTTATGAGAAAGATATTTTATAGTTACGGCTTATTATTCTCCTTTACCAAATCAAGAAAAATATTTAAGATGAACTTATGAAGCAGACATAAAATTAAATTGAAATGGTAAAATCACAGCTAGTTGAGAATGAGTCTTTCCTTGATTATTAGCGGCACCAACAAATTATGATTTTGGAACAAAAATTAAGTTAGATTGAGTCGGAATTGGAGTAGTAGCAGATAGATGATGAGCAATTGTAAATGCATGAGAAGAATGACATGAATATGATAGAATTGATATTTGGATGTGATATTGAGATGATTGATTAGAAAGAGCTTTAAAATGGTGAAAAAGAGAAATAATTTGAGAAGTAGTAACAGAGGATTATGAGGTTAATGTAGAATTTGATATTTCTCCTATAACTTTATATGAAGATTTAACAGTTGATGCTGAAAATCCAGATAAAAATGATGTTGTTAGACTTCAAGAATTATTTAACGATGTCAAGTTATACGATTGAAAAATTGATTGAGAATTTAATATTATAAAAGATGAGCTTATAAAGTTTCAAATAGAAAATAATATAATAAGTTCTTCCAAAGATGATCAAGCTTGATATTTTTGAAAAAAAACATTAGCTGTTTTAAGAAAAAAATATTGATGATGAATATTTAATGAACCTGAATATTATGAACATTTATCATTAGAACAAAAACAAAAAATTCAACAAATTAGAGATATCTTGATTGAACATATTGATAAAAAAAGTAATTGAAATAATATGGTTGCCTATAAATATAAACAATCAATAAGAACTACTTTGGATTGATATATTAGTTTAGCTAATACAGA
>CAZJHB010000059.1:0-2592 GCA_964545685.1 uncultured Candidatus Peribacteria bacterium
CATCACTCAAGATTTTTAGCTCAATATTTTAATAATTTTTCTCTTGGTTTCATATTTTTATTATAAAAAATAAAAGCCTAGCTTTATAATAAAGAAAGACTTTATATTCTCTACACAAAACGTCTCTACAAACCTAATTCCTTCTTACACAATTCTTCAACTTTTCATTTCAATTCTATTACCTTTTTTTCTAAAAATAATATTTCTTCTTTTGTAATGACATAATCTTTTGAATATCTTGCATCAACATATGCTCTTCTAAGAAGTTCAAAATATTTACTTTCATTTTTACCTGAAAACCAATCCTCAAATGAAAAATCAATCTGATTTATATTATCATATAAAACATTTAAATCATGACTTTTAGGTTTATATCAAGATTTTACAAGTAAAAAAGCTGTTATATACCTTTCTGTAGCTTGATGTAAATAAAAAACAGCTATTTTATAAGATCATCTATCAAATGCATTTTTGTAATCAATAAAAAACTCCTCAGCAGAAAAAAACCACATTTCATAATCTTCTTTTTTTATTTTTAATTTTTCTTTTTTTGTTAAAACTTTCGCATCTTTTAATTTAGCTTTTCAAGTATCATATAGCAAAATTCATTCTTTTTTTATATCTAAGTAAAAATATCTATTTTCTTCTAATTTGTTATTAACATGATATATATCTTCTATAATAAGACTTACTGGAGATAAAATATTTTTTTCACTATTTATTTGAGCAGTTATTTCTCTTGATAATCTTACATTTTTCTCGGCATTTGGTTTTTTAGTAACTACCAAGATATCAAAATCACTTTTATATTCCAAAGTATTATAACCTTCTTGTACTAAATCCTTTTCTACAAAATCACCTCTTGCATAACTTCAATACAAAATAACCATTTCAACTCAAAGTACTCATTTTGATGATTTTTTGATAATATCTAATACTTTTAAAAGTTCTTTTTGTTTACTTTCTGGAATATGTGAAAATGTTGTTTTCATTCATTTTTATTAACTAAAATAATCTACATTTGCTATTGCATATCTTATATATTTTCAATCACTAAGTTCTATTCATACTCAAATTATTCATGTTTGAACAAATACTTCGTTAAAATTATAATTATCTCTTAACTTTAAAAATACATAGATTCATTCTCTATCAACTATTTGAGAGGAAGCAGAAAAATTAAAATATTTTGAATAATTTTCTTTGATATAATTTGTAAAACTCATTCTTTGTAGATTCCAAAAATCAAAAACTCATTGCTCAAATTTATAAAGTTTATTAGTATCTGATAATAAATTAATACTAAATTCATTTAATATCTTTGAAAATCAAGCTTTTTTTAAAGTAATGTTTTTCTTTATTTCTGAAGCAAATTCATTATTCAAAGTCCAAATCCATCAAATTCTGTTTCCTGTCATTCAAAGAGTTTTTGAAAGACTTTCTGTAAATATAATTTTATTTATTATTTTTGTATCATTAAATATATTTTCAAATAATCATTTAGATTTATTCATTTTAAGCAATCATATATATACAGAATCAAAAACAAATACACAATTAGGAGTTATTTCTAACGCTTTAGCCATAAAATCATTTAATTTTTGAATATCTACCATTGAACCAGTAGGATTTCAAACTGGAGTAATATAATAAATATTTACAAAAGTTTTTTTAATTTTTCTTTTTTGTATTAATTCTTCTAATTGATCAGCTTCAAAAAAGAAGCTATCTTTTTTATACTTATCCACTTTAACGAGATTCTCTTTTCATAAAAATGAGTTAGCAATTTCAATATTAGCTAAGAAACTAGCTTCATGATATATAAAATTGATTTTTTTATCTTTATTTAATGTTTTTATTGAATCTATAACTCAAACAAATCAATCAGTTGCTCAATAAGTAGGAACAATATTATCAATAATAATTTGTTTATCAAAATTAGATAATTCATAGTATCTATTTGTATAATTATATAATGATTCTCTTAATTTCAAAGATCATTGAGATTTCAAATCATATCATATTAATTTTTCTGGCTTTATACTATTCAATGATTTTTTTACAATTTTTAACCATTTTTTCTCATTTTTGTTAAATAATTTAATATCTCAAATAGCCATAATTTTACATGATTCTTTTGATCATATCTTTTTTAATACTTTATTAGCTATTTCTCATATAATAGTACTTCTTCTAATCACATTAATATATCTCTCTTTTAATTCTTCATTCTCAAAAAGATCATTTAAAATTCAATCCAATTCTAAATTTTCTTGTTTTGATTTTTCAATCAAATCATTAACTATTTGTTTAGTCATAAAATTATTTATTAAGTTCTATAATAGATCTAAGAAAAAGATTCTTGGCTAATTGAAAAACTAATTTTTCATTACTTGATAAATGTTCCTTTTTTCTAAGTTTGATTAACATTGTACCAGTAGTTACTTTTAATTTTTCTAAATTTTCTATAGTTTCATCATTATAATTCGCTTCTACATAATCAAAATACAATTCAATTTTTTTTACAAAATCTTTTCAAAGTTTAGGATTATCTCTCAAATAATCTCTTGAAAGAATTGCTTGTTTATATAT
>CAZJHB010000059.1:2692-7314 GCA_964545685.1 uncultured Candidatus Peribacteria bacterium
ATTTTTTAATAAAGTAAAAACTTGTAAAATGGAAAATAATATAAAAGAATTAGTAAGCCAAATTTTTGAAAAACTTGATGTAAAAATAGATTCTATTGAAATAAAAAAAATGCAAGATAACATTTTTTCAATAAAATTAGAAACTGAAGAATCTGGAATTATAATTGGTCCTCATTGAAGAAATTTAGAAAGTATAAAACTTATTTTAAATCTTATGATTTCTAAATTACTTTGAGAAAAAACAAGAATACATATAGAGGTAAATGATTATATGCAATCTAGAGATGAAAGATTATTTTCATTTATAGAATCCAAAATACAAATAGTAGAAAAAACTTCTAAAGATATAAAACTACCTTTTTATACAGCGTATGATAGAAAAAAAATACATTCATATGTAGCTGAATATCAAAATGATTGTATATATACAAAAAGTATTTGAGAATGAAGAGATAGAAGATTATACATATGTAAGAAAGATGAAAAATTAACTATTGATATAGATTGAGATGATATTTAATATTTAAAATTATAAATAATAAAAATGAAAAGAAAATATTTGAATATAGGAATAATTATAATAATATTACTTAGTTTAACGTATTTTTATAAAATAAATTATACTAATTATATAAGACATATAGAAATAAAACAAAATTTAGTTGAACATCCTGAAAATTTACCAGAAAAAGAAACAGCTTTAAAAACATCTTTTTGATTTAAAAATTTAAGAGCTGATATATATCGGTTAGAAACAATACAGTATATTTGATCAAATGTTATTTGAGCAGAATATAAAAAATATTTATATATAATCTTAGATTTGATAACAGAATTAAATCCTTATTTTGAACATCCATATATAATTTGAACATTATTATTACCTGATTATAATGCGAGATATGAAGATTTAAGTGAAAATGAAATAGATCAAAATATTTCAGAAGGTGAAGAAATTGCCTTAAAATGAATTAATAATTTTTGTGATGAAGAAAAAATAAAATTAATTACAAATGAAGAAGACTTAACTAAAATACGGACAGAAGAAAAATATAAAGAACCATGTAAATCATATAGCATTCCATATTATTTAGCTTATTTATATTATTTTAATAAACATAATCCTATTAATGCTTCAAAATATTATAAAATAGCTTCTGCTAATAAAGATGCACCAGATTGAGTAAAAGTAATGGCTGCTATTATGCAATGAAAATGAGGTAATAGAGAAAAATCATTTTTCATGTTTCTTAATTTAGCAAAATTTATTGATAATACAGATGAAAACTGTATTAAACTAGCAGGAGAATTAGAAATTTTATGAAATTGATTATTTCTACAAAATAACATTAATCTTGATGAAAAAATAGTAGAAACAGTAGAAAAAACTAGAAATAGTGTTTTTGGAGAATTTAATGAAGAAGATGAAGAAAAGATATTATCAAATACAAATTGTGTTAATTATGTTAATAAAGCTATAAGAGAACTTAATTTAGCTTATATTGAACAAGCAAATAAAATTTTTATGGAGGAACACAATTGAGCTCCTGCTTTAAATGCACAATGATTATTTAATGATTGATATATTAAGTTTTTACCAACTGATTTTCAACAATATGATGATTATTGAATAATATATGAGTATAATAAGAAAACTTGATATTATGATTATAATATGGGAACTTATTAAAACTCACTCCTATTTAACCTCTTCCCCTTCGTCCCAAGCTTGGGACCCTTGAAAAATGGGGAGAAATTAAGAAAATTGATAATAAATAATTAAATGAAAATGAAAATATTTGTGTTTGATACTGAAACTACCTGATTTATAGACAAAAAAGAAAGCGATTTAGATAAACAACCTAACATTATACAATTTGCATGAATTATGTGAGAAATAGAAGATTGAAATTTTCAAGAAGAAAAAAGAGTAAATATATTGATTAATCCAAAAAAAGCTATTCCTTATGATTCATCTCAAATACATAATATATATGATATTGATGTAAAAAATGCTCCTTTTATAGAAGATGTAATAGATGAAATTTTATATTATATAAATACCCCTGATCTAATAATTGGGCATAATATAGAATATGATAATAATATGGTCAAGTTAGAATTAAAAAGATTATGATTAGAATATAAATTTACTCCAAAACAAGTAATTTGTACAATGAATGAAACTATTAATTATTGTAAATTAGCAAAGAAAAACGAAAAAGCAGAATGATATAAAAGACCTAAGTTAGGAGAATTACATAAAAAGATTTTTTGAGAATATTTTGTATGAGCTCATGATGCAATGACTGATGTAGAAGCAACTCTTAGATGCTTTATAAACTTAGTGAAAAATAATGAAATAGAAATAAAAGAACAAAATAAAGAAATCTTAAGTTTGTTCTAAGAATAATTTTTAAAAAAATAAAGTATGTCTAATTTTTGAGATTTAACAAATATAGAAGAATTTGAGAAAAAAGAAACATTTATTCAAGATAGATGAGGTGTTAATTTTTATTGTAAAAATTGTCAAAAAATTATTGAAGTTGATAGACCAAATCCTAAAGGTTATATTTTTATATGCAAAGAATGTAAATGAAAAGATATAGCTATATGAACACTAGAATGATTAAAAGAAAAATATAAGATTAAGTAATTCTTCGTATCTTTAGATACCAACCCCTAACCCCCTTCCTTAGTAAGGAGAGAGAACATGAAATAAATTATTATTAAATAATAATTTAAAAAAAGTTTTGACATAAGTATATATTGTATATATACTTATTATATATTTATATTAATAATATTAAAAAAATGAATAAACAAGAGGCTTTAAATAATGCTCTATCAATGATAGAAAAACAATTTGGAAAATGATCTATAATGAAATTAGGAGATGAAAATGCTAGAGCTAAAATTGAAACTACATCTTCTTGATCTTTAGGTCTTGATATTGCACTATGAGGATGATACGCTAAAGGTAGAATTGTTGAAATATATTGACCTGAATCTTCTGGTAAAACAACTCTTACTTTACATGCCATTGCAGAATCTCAAAAAGCTTGAGGTACTGCAGCTTTTATAGATGCTGAACATGCTCTTGATCCAGAATATGCTAAAAAAATAGGTGTTGATATTGATAATTTACTTATTTCTCAACCTGATTATTGAGAACAAGCATTAGAAATAGTAGATGCTCTTGTAAGATCTTGAGCTGTTGATTTAATAATTATTGATAGTGTAGCTGCTCTTACACCAAAAGCAGAAATAGAATGAGAAATGTGAGATTCTCATATGTGACTTCAAGCTAGACTTATGAGTCAAGCTCTTAGAAAAATAACATGAGTAATTAGTAAAACAAAAACTACTGTAATTTTTATTAATCAAATAAGAATGAAAATATGAGTAATGTTTTGAAATCCTGAAACTACTACTTGATGAAATGCATTAAAATTCTATGCTAGTCAGAGACTTGATATTAGAAGAAAAGCAAAAATCGAATCTGGTGTTGGTATGGAAAAATCTACAAATTGAAATCAAACTCTTGTAAAAGTTATCAAAAATAAAATAGCACCTCCTTTTAGAGAAGCTGCATTTGATGTTATGTATAATGAATGAATATCAAAAGTATGAGAAATAATTGATACAGGAGCTAAAATGTGAATAATTAAAAAATCTTGAGCTTTTTACTCTTATTGAGATACTAAACTAGGACAATGAAGAGAAAATGCTAAAACATTTTTAAAAGAAAATGAAAAGTTAGCGAAAGAAATTGAAGAAGTTATTAAGAATAGTTTATAGAAAGTTTAATAAAAAAATCAGTGAATATTTAATTCACTGATTTTTTAAAAAAATTTTAACAAAAAAGGTTATGTGACATTTTCTAGACTTTCCTTAAATTCATAAACTCCAATCAATAATATTTTTAATAATTATTCATCTATCCTCTCTTAATCATTCATCAAAAGTTAAAATATATTTTAAATAATTATCTTTTTGTAATAATAAAGGTTTTATTTCCCTATTATAGGTTTGCTCATCTTTTAATGTATAAGAAACTTGAAAATATATTTTTTCATCATTTTTTTCTGCAAAAAAGTCAATTTCATAATTAGCATTATTAACAACAGTTAAATTATATCATCTTCTTCTTAATTCTAAATACACAAAATTTTCAAGCCTTTTTTCTATATCAAAATTATTAGAATAAATATTTCTAACTCACAAATCATATGAATATAATTTTTTATATGTTTTTAATAACTCTTTTGTTTTAAAATTCTTAGAAGATAAACTATTCAACAAAAAACTATTTTCTAAATACATAATATAGTTATCAACTGTCTCATAATCTAAATTTTTTATATCTTGTTTTAAATATTTAACAATACTATTTATACTAAATAAACTACAAGTATTTGAATAAATAAACTTTAATAATGATGATAAAAAAAGTGTTTTTCTTAATTTATATCTAATTATTATATCTTTATATAAAATACTATCAATTAAAGTAGTAATATAATTTTGTTTAATTTCATTACTTGAAATATTTAAAATTTCTGGTAATCATCAATAATAAATATAATCTTCAAAATAATCTATTTTTTTATTATCTAAAC
>CAZJHB010000060.1:0-5838 GCA_964545685.1 uncultured Candidatus Peribacteria bacterium
AGTAATAAACCAAGAAAGAGCAATATTTCTAATCATACTTTTTTCTATATATTCTTTTTCTTTTCACTGAGCTCTTTTTACATGTTCTCTATATAAACCTATACCAAAAATTCATCCTAATGCAATTTGAGTAGAACTTACAGGTAGTCATAGTTGAGATGCAATGATTACTGTAATAGCAGTTGCTAATGCAATACAGAAAGCTCTTG
The DNA here is from genome assembly GCA_964545685.1 of uncultured Candidatus Peribacteria bacterium. Classification (GTDB taxonomy): domain Bacteria; phylum Patescibacteriota; class Gracilibacteria; order BD1-5; family UBA6164; genus CAZJHB01. Next base: position 210 of record CAZJHB010000060.1, read on the forward strand.
ATTGATTTAATTTAGTTATTTCTCATCATACAGTTTTAATTAATCTTCAACCAAAAATACTTAATCATAAAACTAGTCAAATAGCTCATATTATCATTACCCATATTTCAATACCTACATCTCAAGTAAAAATTAAATTTTCAATTATTTTTCCAGTATTTTTATCTATACTATCACTTATTGCTGCTATTGGTCCAATAGCATTTGCTACATCATTGGCTCAATGTGCAAAAGATAATAACGCAACTGCAAAAATAAGTGGAATATTAAATAATTGATTAATAAAAGTTTTTGAATTTTTAAAACGAGATGAGTGTTTTGTATAAATTATTCTTAAAATAAGAAAAACCATTATTCAAACTACATATCATATAAATATAGCTTGAGGATTATGTAAATATTGTCATATAAAAGTTCATTCTATAATTTTTTTCAGCCCTTTTATAATTAAATATGTAGTAAATGTCCAAGACATTATTCATACATAAATAGGTACCCGAATCATAGCTGCATCTCATCTTTTATCTTTATTAATTATGTTTTTCATAATAGAATAATATATAATTATAGCTATTATTCATCACATAATTGGAGAAATAATCCAACTATTAGCAATTTGTATTATTTTTCACCAATTAACTATTCAAAATCATTCTGCCATTGCTCACGCTCATATTAATCATCAGATTATTGAATGAGTAGCTGAGACAGGAGCTTTAAAGAAGGTAGCAATATTTATCCATAAAGCTCATCCAAGTAATGTAGCAATCATTATAAGTACAAATCTTGTAGAATCTTCTATTAAGCTAGCATCAATAATTCATCATTTTATAGTATTTACTACATCTCATCATGCTATTAGTGCTCAACTTGCCTCGAAAATTCATGCAATTATTATAGCTCAAGTAAGAGTTAAAGCTTTTGATCATACAGCAGGTCCCATGTTATTAGCAATATCATTTGCTCATATATTCATTGCCATATATAGTCCTAATATAGCAGCAATTAATAATAATATACTATTATGTCATCATTGAAAGAAATAAACATATCAAATACTTAGAGTTAAAATTATTCATATTAATATATATTTTGCATTTTTAAATGATAAATTATATTTGTATTTATCTCATTCTCAAAAATAAACTTTAATTTTCATTAATTTTTTTGTTAAATTATAAAGTCATAATTAATTATACACTTATTTTATTTTATGTGCAAAAAAATATACTTGACTTTTTGTAGTTATATGTTTTATTTTAAATTTTACTTTCTTTATCAAATAAATATAATACTCCTAATACTTTATAAAAGAATTAAATAAATGATGAAATATTAAAGTAAATTTTTTTAAATTAATAGAAAATTTGTTCTAATATTTCATTATTTATTCTTTTATAAAATATTAATTTTACCCCCTTGTTCCAAGTTTGGGACCTTTAAAAAGGTGAGAAATTAGGATATATTAAAATAATATTTTATAAATTAATGAATACATATTATGATAGGATTGTCTGATAAAAATGCTCCAAAAATGAATAGTTTGAAAAAAACTTATGAGATTTCTGGAGAAAAAATTACATTTGAAACATGAAAATTAGGTTTGCTTATAAATGGAGCAGTAACTATAAGTGATGAAAATGATAATATATTGTTTGTTTCAACATGATTTAAAACAGAAGGATTGAATATGGAGGCAGATTTTTTTCCTTTGGTTGTAGATTATCAAGAAAAATTTTATGCAACTGGTAAAATTGGATGAAATAGATTTCAAAAGAGAGAGGGAAGACCTAGTGATGATGCTACTCTTACAGCAAGACTTATTGATAGACCAATTAGACCAATGTTTCCAAAATGAATAATAAATGATACTCAAATTATAGCTACAGTATTGTCAGCTTCTTGAGAAAAGGAATTATGATTTTGGTGAATTGTATGAGCAAGTTTAGGTTTAATGATGGCTTGAACTCCATTTGAATGACTAGTCTCAGCATCAAAAATAGCTTTAACTCAAGATTGAAAATATATTTTTAATCCAACAACAAAAGAAGAGGAAGATGCAAAACTTAGCTTATTAGTTGCTTGAACTTTAGATGCTATAACTATGGTAGAAGCTTGAGCTAAAGAAGTAAGTGATCAAGAAATGTTAGATGCTTTAAAATATTCTCATAAGATAATTAAAGATATTTGTGAAGCTCAAAAAGATTTTATTAAATTATATGAAAAAGAATTTGGGATTGAAGAAGTAAAAGCTACTTTAAATACTCCAGATGATAGTTTATATTCAGAAGTTAGAGATTTTTTGACAGCTGAAAAAATGGACTCTATTTATAATAAAGGAAAAAAAGAATTTCAAAAAGAACTTAATAATTTAGATATACTTACTAGAGAATATTTATCTGAAAAGTGATATATTGTTTGAGAAGCTTCTTGAATATGACAAACTTGTAGTATAGATGATAATAAAAAAATAGATGAAAAATCTGTTGGGTCTTTTGTTTATAAGAGAGTAAAGGAAGTAATTAGAAAAAATATTTTGGAAAATGAAAAAAGACTAGATGGAAGAAAATTAGATGAAGTAAGAGAAGTTGTTTGAGAAGTTGGTTTATTACCAAGAACTCATGGTTCTGCTTTATTTCAAAGGGGGATGACTCAAGCATTATCAATTGTAACCTTAGCTTGACCAGATGATAGGATAACTGTTGATTGAATGATGCCAGAAAGAGAAAAGAGATATTTTCATCATTATAATTTTCCACCTTATTCTGTTTGAGAGGTAAGAATGATGAGATGAGTTTGAAGAAGAGAAATATGACATGGTGCTTTATGAGAAAGAGCTTTATTACCAGTATTACCAAGTGAAGAGGAGTTTCCATATACTATGAGAGTAGTTTCAGAAATTACAACTTGTAATGGTTCTAGTTCTATGGCTTCTGTTTGTGGTTCTACAATGAGTCTTATGAATGCATGAGTACCAATAAAAACTCCAGTAGCTTGAGTAGCAATGGGAATGGTTTATGATGAGGATACTTGAAATTATAAAATTTTATCTGATATACAAGCACAAGAAGATTTTCTTTGAGATATGGATTTTAAAGTAGCTAGAACAAAAAATTGAATTACAGCTATGCAACTTGATGTAAAAATCAAATGATTAAAAATGGAAGTATTTAAAAATGCATTTAAACAATGAGAAGAAGCTACAAATTATATTTTAGAAAGAATGTTAAAAGTGCAAGCTGAAGTATCTCCTGAATTATCTAAATATGCTCCACTTATAATGAATATGAAAATAGAAGAAGATCAAATTAAAATAGTTATAGGTAAAGGTTGAGAAAATGTACAAAGAATGGAAAAAGAATATTGAGTAAAAATATCAATTGCAGAGGATTGAATGACTACAATTACTGCACAAAATCAAGAGTGAGGTAAAAAAGCTATTGATGATATTGAAAGAATGCTTTGGGAACCAAAAGTTTGATATATAGGGAAATGAGTAGTTGGTAAAATTATAGATTGAGTATGAGCTATTATTGATTTTAAAGGTAAAAACTGAATGATTCATATTTCTAAACTTGCAAAAGAAAGAGTAACAAAAGTACAAGATATTGTAGAAATTTGAGATGATGTAGAATTTGAAGTAATTCAAATAGATAAAATTAGAGGGAAAATAGGATTAAAAAGAAAGTATGAGGAGAAAAAAGTTGAAGTTAAGAAAAAAGAAGAAAAATAAATTGTAGGGGCAGACCTATGTGTCTGCCCTAAAATCTATGTGTCTGCCCTCAAAACATAAAAAAATTTTATATTATTGATTAATAGTAGATTATTGAATGTTAAAAATTATTAGAATTAAATAACAAACAAAAAAGCTCCGTATGTTACCATGCGAGAGCTTTTTTTTTGTTAAATTTACGGAAATTCATACATACCTTAGTAGTACATTGTATGAATATTCCTAGTTATTGTAAATTCATCTATTATACATTTTTTTTCATATGTATCATTCCAGGTTATTCTTATGGTATCACCAGTTATTAGGTCATAGTCAATTTTGAATGTTTCTACACCTGAGGAGTTTCTCAGTTTATATCCTTTAGCTCCTGCAACGAGTAAATCTTCGTTGACTTTGATCCATACAGTTGTTTTACCATTCTTGGTTTTATCATTATCAACATGGTTCTCATATGTGATTGTGATTTCAGCTTTTACGATGTCTAGCACAATTCCTACCACTTTTGCAGAAGCAGTTGATGTATTACATACCAATAATAAGCCAATTATTAAACAAAGAATGTTTTTATTCATTTTAACACTTTCCTTTTTTTATTTGTTTTTATTTTATTGAAAGTCTACTGTCTGTTTTTCAATTTTGATTGTAAATGTTTTGTATACACATTCCTCAATATGGGGATCAAATGATCCTATCATAATTTCATCACCAATTTTAATGTCGTAATTAATATTGAGTGTTGTTATACCAGTTCCTATTACTTTGGGTGCTTTAGCACCTGTAGTAAGTGTTTCTCCATTGACTCCGAACCAAATAGTTGTACGGTTTTTGAGATAATCATCTTCAGCAGCATCATTTTCATGGGTAATTTTTGCGGTATTATCAATGGTATTAATTGTTACCGAGATAATCTTTGCCGAAGTAGTAGAAGCACAAAACATTACGAACAGACCAATTGTTAAACAAAGAATATTTTTCATTTTAACACATCTCCTTTATTTTAAATTTTGTTTTTGTATTGTAATTACTATACTAAGTAAGATTAAGTATACATAATAAAAATAAATTGTCAAGTGATGTAATGTTGTAATTTGATAATTTACTTATAAATAAAGAAAAAGTAAGTACTTTCATTGAAAAAATTAGTTTTTCTCTAAAACATATCCACTATTTACCATAGTTTTAATTTTTATATTATTTCAAAATTTTCTTCTTATATTTGATAAGGTTACATTAATATTGTTGTCAGAGATTAACATAGAATCAATATTTCACCAAACATAATTTATAAGCTTTAATTTGCTTATTAGTTTGTTTTGATTGAGTAAAAATAATTCAAGCATGATTAATTCTTTTTTAGGAAGTTTAAAAATTTCTCAGTTTACTTTAAGTTCTTTACTTGTAAGAGAATATTCTAGATTATTATATTTTATAATTGAAGAATTAGAGCATTTTGTGTTTCTTCTTATTATAGTTCTTATTCTAGCGAGTAATTCTTTTGGAGAAAAAGGCTTTACAATATAATCATCAGCTCAAATATCAAGTCAATAGATTTTTTTCTCTAAGTTATCATATCAAGATATTATAATAATTGGAGAATTGATATTTTGTTCTCTTAAATTATTAATAATACTAAATCATTCATTATTTTTTTGTGTTCATAAAGAAATATCAATTATGTATAAATCAAAGATTCTATTAGAATCTAATAGAAAATCTTTTTTTGAGTTATAAGTTTTTGTTATATATCAATATTTATTTAACTTTTTAGAAACAAGTTCAGACATATCAATATTATCTTCAATTATCGCTATATTCATAAAATTATTATTTAAAATTTATATATTTTTTATATTATATTAATTTTATATTAATTCTATATTAATTTTTTGAAAAAAA
>CAZJHB010000060.1:5938-7288 GCA_964545685.1 uncultured Candidatus Peribacteria bacterium
AAATTGCAAAAATAAAAAAAAATTGTATATTATTAAAGATATAAAAAATATATAAATAATTAATTGTATGGAGATAAAATCTTATAAAAAAGTATCTGATGTTCCTGAAAAATATTTGTCTAGTTTTGTTGAAGCTGAAATAAAATGTTGGGGAGCTAGACCTTTTGATGAATATATGGTTTGTAAAAATTCTAAATGTAAGGCGTTATATTCAATAGAAGATGTTCATTGAACTAAGGGAGATATAAATGATAGTTTTGATTTTAAGTGTATAGAGTGTGATAATGATGTTGAAGCTTGTTATGATAGGGAAGATTTTTTGCGTGAAACCATTGAATATTTTAAAAGAGAAGCAAGTGTAGTTTTGATAATTGAAAATGAGAAGGTAGAGTGACTTACTTTACTTTCAAAAACAAGTGTTGAATGATTAATTGATTATGAATTTGCAACTAGACCAAATTCTTATCCTAAGGATATATTACTTCAAAAAATCTCAGAAAAAATTTTTTGAATGCAAGATGCTTCAAAAGAAGAACTAATACATTGGAATCATATGTATTTAAACCCAAATTTAAGAAAAAATAATCTTTCTTTTAACTTAAGTAAAGCAATTTTTTCTTTGAATCCAGAGTATAAAGATTATCCTTTAATAGGAGAAACTAGATTTGAAACAAAAATTTATCCAATTTTTAGGAGAATTGGTTTTGAGGAAATAATGTGAGATAAGCATTGATATATTTCTATGTTTTTACCAAAAATACAAATAATTTTAGATTATTTAAATCAAAATAATTCTTTTACAAGAATTAGAAAATTTTATAGATAATCTAAATATTATGAAAAAACAATTAATTATAGAATCAGTTGATACGGATAATATTTCAGGCAGTGATTTGCAAAAAATTGCTGAAATAGAAAAAGATATGTGGTCTCATTGATTGTGAGAATATGTTGAATGTCAAAATTGTTGAATGATATCTTCTAAAAAAGATGTTTTTTGAAATTTATCTAAAGATATTTATTTGAAAACAGTTTCTGAAATAGAATCAATATTATTATTAGATAGTATAAGGTGTACTAATTGTTGAGAGTATACAGAATATATTTATGATGAGAATAAGTATATAGAGAAAATAAGAGATAGATACAAAAATAGTATAAAAGCATTTTTGGTAGTTTTTAGAGATGAATATTGAGAGATAAAATGATTTACAGATTGATATATTGATGGTTTTGATAATATTTATAAGAGAGAGTTTGAAAAGTATTATAGCTTAGTATGAAAAGATAAGATTTTAGATAAAATAAATGAAAATATATGATTTATACCTGATAATTTTTTACTTTGTT
>CAZJHB010000061.1:0-7248 GCA_964545685.1 uncultured Candidatus Peribacteria bacterium
ATTTTTTGTATTTTTGTTTTTGTCATAAATGTAATATTTATAATATAAAATATAATAATAATAAAAATTATTTAATTTGTTTTTTAAGACATACATATGATAACACATTTGAAATTGTTTTGTCAAAAAAAAATAACAATTTAATGTTATTTTTTTAAAATTCTATACTTACAATAGATCATTTTCATTCTTTACTATCAATTTTTATTATCCAATTAAACATGTCACAAATCTTTTTTACAATAGATAATCAAAGTCAATTTCAATTTTTTGAATAGATTGTAGAATTTTTTGCTCTATAAAATCTATTGAATATTTTATTTAACTCTTTTTTATTTATTCATATTCAATTATCATTGATTTTCACAATATTTTTATCAATATATATTTCAATGTTATTATTTCAATTATTATAATATATAGCGTTAGATAAAATATTTCCAAATAATCTATCTAAATAATAAATATTTGTATTTACTGTAAAATTGTTTTTTAAAATTATTTTTATTTTTATATTTTTATTTTTTGCTAAATTTTTATAATTTTTGATTAATTCTATAAAATACTTATTAATATCTATATTATTATTTTTAAGTATTTTTTCATCTCATCTTAATATAAAAGATATATTACTAATTATCTCATTCATATTGTTTACACTTGTTCTTATTTGATTAATTCTAATTTTATCATTATCTTCTAAATTTTTAAGTAAATCAAGATTTGTTTCTATTTGCATTAAAGGAGTCTTAAGTTCATGAGATGTATCTTGAATAAAATTTTTTTGTGCATCAAAAATATTTTTTATATCTTTTATAAATTTATTAATAGCTTTGTTTAATTTTCATATTTCTGATTCTCAATAATTATTTACAAGTAGTTGTTGAGTTTCATATATATCAAAATTTGAAAAATATTCTGATAATTTTTTAAGTGGTTTTAATACTCGATTTGTTATTAAATAAGATGTAATAGAGGCAAAAAACAAACTTAAGATATTTAATAATATAATAATATTTATAAAATTAGTTTGTAATTTTTTTAAATCTTTTATATCTTTTCATACAATAATTATAAAATCTTTGTATAATTCTTTAAATACTAATTCATTATTATATAAATTTATTCAATTTTTATATTCAGTATTATTACTGTTTTTTCATATATAGAAAAAAAATCATAAGTTATTTATTTGTTCTACTTGATTATTTGGTAAAGCATAAAATTCATTTTCATCCAAATCTATAAATGATTTTATTACTCCTGCTTGATTTTTTATATTTTTTTCTATATCATATATAAAAGTTTGTATAGTAAAAAAGTATAAAGCACATGAAAAAATATTTATTATTAAAAAAATAAATATACTAAAACTTAAAAAAACTCTTGTTTTAACTCAATATTTTTGTTTCATTATTTTCAAATTTAAATCATATACCTCTAATTGTTTTTATAGGATCATAAGAAAATCAAGTATTAATTTTTTTTCTAAGAGATTGAACATGAGTTCTTATTACATCAGACCATATATCATTATTTATTCACCAAATATATTCAAGTAATTCATTTTTTGGAATTACTTTATTTTTATTTTTCATTAAGTATTCAAGTATTACAAATTCTTTTGGAGTAAGTATTATATTTTTTCATTTTCTTGTAACTTCTTTTAAATCAAGATTTAATTCAATATCTCAAATAATAATTTTGTTTATTTCAGTAGATTTATTTATTCTTTTTAATATGCTTCTTATTCTTAATATTAATTCTTTTAATTTGAATGGTTTAGTTATATAGTCATCTCAACCTACTAAAAATCATTTTTCTTTACTTTCTAAATCTTCTTTAGCAGTAAGAAAAATTATAGGAGTATCAATGTTTTCAAGTCTTAACTCCTTTGCTATTTCAAATCCATTTTTATATGGAAGCATTACATCAAATACAAAAATATCATATTTATTTCTTACTGCTTCTTTAAATCATTTTTCTCAATCAACTTCAAGAGTTACAATAAAATTATGTTGTTCTAGATATTCTTTTATATTAGGTCAGATAATATGATCATCTTCTATTAATAGTATTTTCATAGTAAAAAAGCTAAGAAATATTGTTTAGTAATATACTATATATAAAAATAAAAATTTATCAATACAAAAGAGTATTTCTTAACATATAAATTACTATAATATTAACGAAAAATTAACAGTAAATTTAAGTTACTATCAACCGAAAAAAAATCCACTTCAATTGAAGTGGATTTTTTTTATAATTCTAACAGAATTATTTGTCATGTAAAAATAGATTGAACAGCAGGATAAACTGGTATATTTTGTTTTTTTCAAAGTAGAAATATATGAACTAAATCTACAAAACCATTTACTTCATTCTTCACTTCTAAAACACCCAGAAATTTTAATTCTAGTTTTTACCATTCTAAAATCTCTTTCAGCCAAATTATTATCAAAAGGTATATTAAAATCGTGAAGAAATCATAAGACTCAAACTTCATTTTTTTCTAATCTTTCAAGTAAATTTAATCATTTTTCTTTCTTGATTTTTCATCTTTGTCACTTTTTTCTTTTGAAAACTTTTGTATATTCTAATTTTCATTTTGAAAGTATTTCATTATGTTGAATATGAACTTCATTTAAAATATTTTTTTCAAAAGATGTTATTCATTTTAGAACTAATTTATCTTTTAGTTTCTTGTATTTCATAAGAAAACTAAGATATTGTTTAGCCCATTTTTTCTTTTCATTTTCTATTACCCAAGTTAATTCTCTTAAATGATGAACATTACATAAATAATGAAGAAAGTGATAAGCTAGATAACTAGATAATCAATCTGTTATACAATTTCATTTAAAATTATTTAATACTCACATTTCTTCAATAGCTTTTCTTCATCTCTTTTTATGAGGAAAAAGGAAAGTAAATTTTTCATTTGAATTAACATGGATCCGGTTATTATTTCAATCTACTCTTACTCATGTTTCATCAGCATGAAGTAGATCTTCTTTTTTCAAAACTTCTATTAATTGTTTTTCAAAGTTTTCTAGATTTTCATATCAAATCTTATTAAAATTACATAAACTTGTTTGACTAATTTCTAGTCAAATTACTTCATTTATATCATTTTTGTCATCATCTAGGTTTTCTTCAAGTTGTTCTTAAATTGATTAATTTTTTCTTTTTCTTAAATCTTTCTGTAGATGATGAATTACCTGAATTAGTCATATTTGTATTTAATTTTCACTTCAAATCTTTATTTTCATTTTCTAAATCTTTATTTTTTTGTTGTTCCTTTTTAAGTCATTTTCTTAATTCAACTATTTCTTTTATAAATTCAAGTGCTTCTTTTGAACAAGCAAAATTTCAAGGTCTTAATTTTCACATTATTAAGTCTCATGTTAATCAGTCAAAGGCTAAAATTGGAGAATAACCTGTCGTTCAATAATGAGTATTGAAAGTTGCTTTTTCTATATTTTCACTTGCTGGATCATATGTTGTATCTATATCAACAATTACATTTTCTTTATTATTTACTGAAATATTATATTTTTCTATTTCTAAAATTACTTTTTGTAATCACTTTTCAATTTTTTCACAAAAATTGTTTAATATTCTATTTACTGTAGTTTTTGGCACTACTGTTAATAATAATTCTTTAAAAAAAGAATCATTTTTTATGTATTTATCAATATTATTTGTTTTATATCAAGTTAAAATGCCATATATTTTTTGAATAATTATTTTTACTTTACCATGTGTTATCTTTTTTGGGTTTCAATTTTCCTTAATTGAGTTTTTTAATAATTGTTCTAAATTTAGTGTGGTATTCAAAAATTCACCAATTAAAAGCATTCAAACAAGTCATGTTAAATTATTTCAAGAAAAATCTGATAAAATTCTTTTGTTAAATTCGTATTTTTGCATATAATTTTGTTTAAGGGATGAATGTTTAAAGGTATTTTTTACAATTTAATTTTAAACATTTATTTCCTTTTTTCCAGTTTAAATTACACAAAAAAAATGTACTTATTAAGTACATTAAAGTCTATGATTTATAACTATGTTAAGCTATATTAAAAAATTGATGGGATTTCTGGACTAAGTGTTATTTTTTTATTTTATATATATATTGCTTATGAAAAATCAAAATAAGTTGGCATTTACTCTTGTTGAATTGATAGTAGTAATTACAATTTTAGCAATACTTTGAACGATTGCTTTTATTGTTTTGCAATGATATTCAGCTCAAGCAAGAGATAGTAGAAGAGTTTCTGATATACAAAATATTAAAAAATCTTTAGAGTTATTTAGTTTAAATACATGACAGTATCCATTTTCTGATGATTATTTTACAATAAAATATTGAAGTCAAGATTTACGGTATCAATGAACAGTTTGAGATGATGTAACAACAAATTTATCAAGAAATTTAAATGAAAAACCAACAGATCCACTTACAGGATTAGAATATATTTATTCAAGAACTTTTGCAGGGAATGAATATGAACTTCTTAGTATATACGAAAGTGACTTAATAACTTATAATAGTAATTTATTAAATCAAACTAATACAGCTAATTTAAATTATCCAAAGATAAGTGGTAATTATAATTGAGTATACGTAAAAGCTTGAAGTCATTATGTTCCAACACCAACTATAATTAATGCAAATGTTTGGTGAACTGTTGATTTGGCATTTACTTGAAATTTTCTAGAATCACAAATAATAACTTGATGACCAAATAATATAGCTAATGCTTGAATTCAAGCTAGTACTTGATGATTAGATTGAATGATAGTAGGAGTTTTTACTTGAACATTGGATACAGATTTTGGAGAAGATGATAATGGTGCTAAAGAAGATTTAGCTGAAATAATAATTGATACTTATTCTTGAACAATATTAGCAGAAGATAGTTGAATGTATCAAGAAATAGTAGAGACAGATCCAGAAGATTTTATAGATTTAATAGATGTATTGGTACTTAATAAAGGTGATACTATAACTTGAGTCACTAGTGAATGATGAGATGAGTGATGAGATGATTGATGAGATGAGTGATGAGATGAATGAGGAAGTAGTTGATGAGCTAATTTAATTTTAGCTTGATGAATTTGACATTCTTGTTATATAAATACTTGATGAGATTTATATTGTTGGTGATCTAATTCAAATTGACAATTATGAGATGGTTCAACTAATGATTCATATTCTCCTTTGCTTGTTTGAACTTGATATTCAAGTGTAAGTAATTGAAAATTTCATACTTGTGCAATCACAACATGATGAGATTTAAAATGTTGGTGATCTAATACAATTTGACAATTATGAGATGGTTCAACTACAAGTACTAGTAGTCCAATTCTTATTTGATCATGATATTCAAGTGTTACTACTTGAGACTTCCATACATGTGCCGTAACAACTTGACAAGAATTGTATTGTTGGTGACAAAATACTTATTGACAATTATGAGATTGAACAAATACTAATACAAATATAGCCTGAACTTCTATATTAACTGATATAGTCAGTATAAGTGCATGACAATATCATACATGTGTAGTAACATCATGATGAGATTTAAAATGTTGGGGTAAAAATACTAGTTGACAATTATGAGATGGATCAAATACTAATACAAATTCACCATGAACTTCAATATTATCTGGTATATCAAGTGTAGATTCATGATTTAATCATACATGTGCGGTAACAACTTGATGAGATTTAAAATGTTGGTGAAGTAATCAGGATTGAGAATTGTGAGATTGAACAATAACAAGTACAAATACACCATGAACTTCAATATTATCTGGTATATCAAGTGTAAATTTGTGAAACAATTTTTCATGTGCAATATCAACTTGATGAGATTTAAAATGTTGGTGAACTAATCGGTATGGACAAGTATGAGATGGTACAAACGAGGATCAATCTTCTCCAATTTTAGTAAAATCAAATATATCTGATTTTGCTTTATGAAATGAACATGTATGTGCATTAACAACTTGATGAGATGTAAAATGTTGGTGAAGTAATCGGGATTGACAATTATGAGTATGATTTGTTATTAGAGATAAACCTTTAAATCCTGTTAAAATAATGTCGTGAATTTCAAATTTTAATTCTTGACAATATCATACATGTGCAATAACAACTTGATGAAATTTATATTGTTGGTGACAAAATACTTATTGACAACTATGAGATAGTACTAATATTAATAAAAGTGTTCCTACTTTAATTTGATCTTGATATTCAAGTGTAAGTGCTTGAGTTGAGCATACATGTGCAATAACAACTTGATGAGATTTAAAATGTTGGGGTAAAAATACTAGTTGACAATTATGAAATAATGATTTAGGTGTTAATAAAAATATTCCTACTTTAATTTGATCTTGATATTCAAGTGTAAGTGCTTGAGGTTTTCATACATGTGCAATAAAATCTTGATGAAGTTTATATTGTTGGTGAGAGAATTATGATTGAAGATTATGAATTAATTCATTTATTACAGCAACTTATCCAACATTAGTATATGACTGAACTTGATATTCAAGTGTAAGTGCTTGATATACTGCTACTTGTTGATTAAAAGATAGTACTTTATATTGTTGGTGAGATAATCAAACTTGACAATTATGAATTAATTCATGGACTAGTGATTATGAAATTCCTCAAGAAGTTATAAGTATAAGTTCAGTATCAAGTGTAAAAGTAAGTCCGCAATGGTATAATGTTTGTGCAAAAACAACTTGATGAGATATGTATTGTTGGGGTGATAATTGGCAATTACAATGTTGAGAAGATGTAGGAGATGGTGGTTTTAAAATTCCGCAGTTTCAATATTCATGAATATCAAATTATGGTGTACTTAATAGATTTACTTGTAAAATAGATTCTTCAAATGATGTTTATTGTCGGTGAGGTAATTCTTCATATATATGAAATTGAGAAGAAGCAAATAGAGAATATCCTCCAGTGTTTATTATGTCTTGATGAAGTGAAATGGATTGATGATATAATCATTCTTGTGCTTTAAAAACTAATTGAGATTTATATTGTTGGTGAAATAATAATTATTGAGAAGTCTGATATTTATGACAAATTTTTGATGTAGTTTTTGAATAATTTAGATTAATCCGAATTTCCAAAAGTATTGAAAAGAAAAAAATGACAAAGATGATATTTAAAAAAAGATAAATGATTAAATTTACTAGAAAAATTAGAAAAAA
>CAZJHB010000062.1:0-7237 GCA_964545685.1 uncultured Candidatus Peribacteria bacterium
CTTTTTTGATAATTATTTATTTTTACTAAAATGGCAATATTAAGACATATTTTATTATTATAAATTCTAGCAAAAATTTTATCTTGTTTTTTTTGGGTTGTTTTGCTCTTTATTATAATATCTCTTAACTTTTTTAGGTGGTCAAATTTAAGTGGAACGATACATTTTTTAATCTCAATAAAATTTTCAATCATAATTATTAGAAAATCCGCCAGCAAAACACTAGCGAATTTTTCAAACTACCAATAAAGAATTAAGAAAAAAGATTATATATTCTATCTAGTTCCTTAGTTTTAAATAGAAGTCTTTTTGTAAGAGTAGTTGTACCGTTACAATTAATAGTAGCAATACAACTAACATCAACTCGAAGTTCAATTAAATACGTACATTCTACTCCAGTTTCATCTTCTGCAACAGTATGAGAATCAATCTCATCTACAAGTTCTTTAAATTTTTGTAAAAATGTTTTAAAACATGTTTCTGAAACATTATTAAAAAAAGTACCAGATGTTTCAGCTTTGTAATTAATTAGATTTTCAGGTAATTCAGCCTTAATAAGATTAATTATTAGAACTGTTTCAATGTTCTTCGAAGACATAATATACTCCTTTTGGCAGTTTTACAAAAAGTAATCCGCCATTATTTATAATTTTAAAAACTAAAAAAAGACAAAATACGATTTGTATATTAATAATACTATAATAAAAAAAAAATATCAATTAAATGCGGTTCTTTTCTTCACAACGTGAAAAAAACAATTAAATTATATTTAATTTTTATCTTTAAATAAATAAGAAATAAGTATAAAAAAAGACCAAAAGTTTTGTAATAAAAAAATAGGTCTTTTTTTTTGTTGGAATTTAAATGAGAAAAATGATATAGATTATTATTCATGAATAGAGAAAAAAATCTAAGCTGACAGCAAAGATTAAGAATTAATCAAATATTTAAAGAATTTGATTACTGAGATTTTTTACAAGAAGCATGGACTTTAAAAGAAGATTTTATGGATTCAATGGATGATTTAGATATAGATGAAATAGATAGAATTATGGAAGACTGTTTAAAAAAACAACATTACAGAATTAAACAATTCTGAAAAACTATAAAAAGATGGTATATTTGAGTAAAGTGATTTATTGAACATTCAACAAAAAATTTTAATTTTACTAATGCTTTAACTGAATCATATAATAACTTATGTAAAGTTGCCAAAAGAGTTTCTCATTGATTTAGATACAAAGAAATGTACATAAAAAATTTAGTTGCTAAATTTTGTTTGAAAGAATTACAAATTTAGTTTATTTTATGTACGAATTTTTCACATTGCGAAGAAAATAGCCATATCTGAGTACTTTTAAGCTAACTTCTAAACCTCATCCAACAACTCTAAAAGTTCGCTTTCACTAATATCTCAAAAGTACCAATACTTTTACAAAGACAAAAACAAGACCTAATTTTTAGGTCTTGTTTAGATTAATCAAAAGTATTTAAATAATCTAAAATATCATTTGTATATACTTGTCATGTAATAATTTTATTACTTCATAATAATTCATGTACTGAATTATAAACTTTACAATCAGTTTCTAATTCATCAAAAACATCACCAGACGAGAATCTATCTATTTCTTTTCAATTTCTATAATGTTTTTCATTGTCACAAATAATATAATTTCAATTCCTTGTTCTTATATTAAAAAAAGTAATATTATCATATAGTAAATTTTTATCTAAATCATAAATACTCATTTCTGAATTTGAAAATTTTTCTCAATTAATAACATAATAAAAATTTCAATATTTTTTAAATTCTTTTTTGTTAATTAAAAAGTATCATCAAATTAGTAAAATTAAAACTAATCAAATAATTATATTTTTATAGTTTTTTTTATGTTTAACTTTTTCTTCTTTTTTTTCTATTATCTTTATTTCAATTATTTCTCAACATTTACATTTAGCTTTTCATCAAATTTTACTATCATCAAAATTATATACTCTTCAACATTTATTACATTTAATTTCCATATACCAAAAATAAAAATTATTTGTACTAATCAAGTACGTTGTGTAGAAAATTTTCATAAAATTCACTACGTGTAAGTTTATTATATGCAAAATTTATTTTTCTCCAAAAAATTTTCTAATTTTTGCATTGGTGTAATATATTTTATTCATCAATGCTTTCTTTTTGTATTATAATATAAAAGCCAATCTTTAAATTTTATATTAAAATCTTTTGTTGAACTAAATTCATATTTTCTAAAAAATTGTTCTTCAAATATTCTCCAAAACCTTTCTATTTTTCCATTTGTTTGTGGTCTTCTTACTCTTGTATATTTATGCTCTATATTTAATTTTTTTAGCATTATTTCAAAACTATGTTTTAATCTTGAATTTATATGGTGTGTGGTAAATTCAAGTCAATTATCACTCATAAGTTTTTTAATAACTATTCAATGTTTCAAAAACCAAGCATAAGCTCTTTTTATAAATCAAGCTAATGTCTTTGATTTTTTATTTGGTAGTTCTTCACTATATTCTAATCTTGTAGCATCATCTATTACTCAGGCTATATATTTCTTTTTCTTTGGATTTTCTCACTTAATATTTTTCCTTTTATGAACATCTATATGAGCTAACTCTCAAGCTATTTCTTTTTAATATCTGATTATTTCACTTGCTCTTTTTAGCTTTTTTAAAAGTTTCTTTTCTGTTTTTACATAAAGTTTAAATTTCCATCATAAGTTATCATTTCTAGTGCTTAAATGAATAGTAAAATCTCACTTTCTAGCACGTTTTACTACCTTTCTGATAGTATTATAGTGAACTCTGTAAAAGTCTGCTAATTCTTTTAAAATCAATTCTTTATTTTTTCATTTTTTTTTGTTAAATTTTCTTTATACTTTCTCCATATCTCTTTACGAATATATGAAGTTATTTTAGTTAGTTTGTGCATTGGAAAATCGTTATGAATTAAATTATACGCTTTTTTGTTACGAGTGATTTTATTCATAATTTCTTTCTACACAACCTGATTAAATTTTACAAATTAATTGCATTATGCTAATAAAACTTTATTATATTAATAATACAAAAACAAAATTTTAACTTTTCTTTTTAGTTTATTATATTAAATTACTAAACTTATGAAAAAATATATAATTCTAATTTCTTCAATATTTACAATCTGATTAACTTCATATTTATCTATTTTACCATTAAACTGAAATAGCCAAGCAGATATTTCAAATTTGTATTTTACTTCTATTACTCCTACATGATTTACTTTCTCTATTTGGAGTATTATATATTTGAGCTGGATTTTTTTATGATTTTACATAATAATTAAAAATATAAAAATTAAATATAATAAAATTTTATTATTAAGCTTTGCTCAAATCTTATCTGTAACATGGTTATTCCCATGGCACTATAATTATATTTGAAGTAGTCTATTAATAATGATATTAATACTAATAACTCTTTGATTTTTAACTATCAATAGAGAAAAAAATATTATATTTCAAAAAGTATCAGATTTATTTTTTGGATGGATATTAGTTGCTTTTATAGCAAATTTTCATATTTATTTAATTTATTCTGACCTTTACTTTCAACCAATTATTTTTTGAGTAGTTTCATTAATAATATGATGATTTATAAATTATATAATAATAAAAAAATATAATTGTATAGTTACT
The DNA here is from genome assembly GCA_964545685.1 of uncultured Candidatus Peribacteria bacterium. GTDB lineage: Bacteria > Patescibacteriota > Gracilibacteria > BD1-5 > UBA6164 > CAZJHB01. The sequence continues at coordinate 3,705 of CAZJHB010000062.1, forward strand.
TCCCTAGTATTTATATGGGCTTTAATTTGAATAATTTCAAAACAAAATGAAAGCTTTATAATATGAACTAGTTTCATACTATTAATAATATTGTTAATATTATCTATAATAACAGTTAAAAATAAACTTTTAAATAATAATATAAAAGTTAAGAATTAAAAATCTAAATAATTATTATTGCATTAAACAAATAAAACTTTATAATATTAATAATACAAAAACAAAATTTTAACTTTTCTTTATAATCTATTATATTAAATTACTAATTTTATTATTATGAATAGTATAAAAAAACTTTTTGAAATTAATTTAAATATAAAATGACATTCTATATTAATTGCTTTTATATTTATGATAACTTTCAGTTTATTATTTATTTTTGAAACAAAAGTTGGTGAATTATGACCGACTTGAGATATCACAAGTATCAAAGTTAAAAATATTATTGAATCATATTATATTTATAGTTGAATATTAATATCTTTTTTAACAGTAATTTTATTTTTTATATTAAATATTTTTACTCATTTTATCAAAAAATGAATTATATATTTTCAATTATTACTACTTTGAATATCACTTATACCATGGTATTTATTTGCTAATCAACTAGTATACCATGAAAATAGATATGCAGATTATGCCAAAGCAATAATTTCATATATATGATATCCTCTTCTTGTTACAATAAAAGATTATATAGTGATTGTGTTATTTTTTATAATATTGAGTCAAATTATTATATTTTTTAAATTATTATTAAAATGAAAAATATTCAAAACAAAATAAAATATATTATTATATTTTCATCTACTTTTTTACTTAGTTGATGTTTTTGAGATTCTTTATTATGATTACCGTCTTATACAGACTTAGTATGTGGTTTTAACCAAGACAGTGATCATTGTTATCAATCTATGGCTATACAAAATGGTGATATATCATGATGTGATAAAATTAAATGAGCTCAATTTGCAAATGTAGGATCAAATCCTCCAAAAGATAAATGTTATTTACTTATTGCTGAAAACACTTGAGATATGAGTGCTTGTGATAATATTAAATGATGAGTTTCTTCATATACAAAAGAAGAATGTATAAATTGAGTTGCTACAAAATTTAAAAATCCAAGTTGATGTTTACAACTAGAATGAAATAGTAAACAAGAATGTATTAACTCTATTTCTTCAAGTTTGAGTGTTTGAGAAGTAATAGATATGGATAAACAAATAGAGTTATTAAAATGAGAATTAGCTAATTGAGAAGATCCTGAATTACAAAAACAACTAGAATGATTAGAAAAAAGACGTGATGATTATTTAACAGTACTACCACAAGATAAAAAAGATTCGTATGTTGATTTAACCGATCCTTTAAATAAGGAAATAAGATTAGATAGTTATTTATGAAAAATTGATGAAAAAAGTAAAGAATCTTTACTTGCTTTGAATAAATTAGCATTAGAAAGATGAGAAACTATACCCAAAAAAGAATATGAAGCTATTCGTGATATGCTTGTATTCAAAAATGATCCAAAAAATGATATTGAACAAATGGATGATGATGAATTAGTAAAATTAAGACGGAATGAAAAAATAGGTGAAGCAAAAGAATATTTTAAATTTTGGAAAGCAAATAAAACGGAAAAAGAAAAAGAACAAGATCAATCATTACTTTTTTATAAAAGAATGCTTGAAAGACAAGCAGCAATAGATAAACAATTAAGTGAAAAAGAACAAGATTTTAAAAGAGAATATGATAAATTTACAAAAACTGTAAAAGATGATATTACAGGTAAAATAAAAGATGAAGCAAAAAAATATGCTTTTTGAGAATTACTAGATATAGTTGACTCTCCTGCTGATGCTCCTACTTCTGCAATATTATGAGAAGCAATAGATGTTGTTAAAGAACATGCACAATCTTCTATGTTTCGTTGATTAGTTTGAGCATATAATAAATGAATGGAAGAAGAACTAGCTAATTATAATTGAGACATTGAAAAAGCTCATCAAGCAGTAACAAATAATTTGAAAAAGGATGCTTATAGATATGAAGATTATGAAGATTGAATAACATTTGCAAAATATGGTAATTTGATGGAAAACAAAGAATGTTCTGAAAAAAATAAAAACCCACTATGCTTAAACAAAGATATATTCTTTAAAGCAATGAAAAAATCTTATAAATATCAAAATAAATAAAATAACACTATTTTTCTACAATTTTTCAAACTTTCCTTAATATCTATAAAAATATTCCAGAAAAAAAAGAAACAACTTTATCAAGTAGAGTAATAACTTCATCAAGTACAGAAATAAATGTAAAAATTCAAATTGAAACAATAATTGATATATATACATAATCTAAAAAACCAACTCATAATAAGAAAAAAGTTACAATTATTAGTATAATATCAATATAAAACGGTATTTCTGGATAAGGTCACATAGATAATATTTGTGCATATCAATATCAAGTAAATAATAATGATATAAGAATTAATCTAATAAAACTTGGAGATGCTTCATCTGATACCCAAGAAATTGAAAAAGAATATATTATAAAAGTTAATAAAAAAAGTAATATCAATGCAATTATAGTTGGTAAATCTAAAATATTTAACATAATAAAATAAAATTATTTTTTAAACTTTTCTATCAAATTATCTTTAGATAATTTAAGCTCACTTAAATCATTCATATATGAATCTAAAATATTGCTAGAATTCATATACATAGCTCTTCATAATTTATTATAATAATTTGATTTTATTTCATATTTATTATTTCAATTAATATAATTGTAATACTTTATCATTAATAAATTTTGAGTTTCATTTTGAGAATAAATAAAATTTTGAAAAAAACTTCGCTTATGTCTTAAATTTTTTCTTTTCTCTATTTGATAAGTATTTTTATATATATTAATTTTATCAACTTCTATACTTTCACTTAAAATATCTAGCAATTCTGATTTTTGAGTTTTATTTAATTTATCTATCAATATTTTATCAATAAACTCTATATCTTCTTGTAAAATTAATTTATTAACTAATAGTCAACTATAAGAATAATCTGAATTATTAATTATAAATAAATCATTTTCAATTTTATCTAAAATAAGATTAAAAACAAATGATACTTCTTTATTTTGATATTCAATATCATTTAAAAGTAAATAAAGCATAAATCTATTTCATAAATGATAATTTGATAAATAATCTCAATAAACAAATCAGTTTTTTTCAATAGCTCAATCATATAATGTACTAATATAATCTTTTTGTGATAATTCTGTTATAAATAATATATATACTTGCTTAATTATATTGGCTTTATCTAACATATTTTTAAATTCATTTTGATTTCATCAAGAAATTTGCTCTTTTAATTGACTTCTTACATCAGATGATTTAAAATCAAGTTCTTTATACAAATTTGCAAAATACTCAACAATATCTTTATTTTTATCAATATAAATTAAGAAATCATTAAAAACTTCTTCTCAATTTAATTGATTATTATCTGTTT
>CAZJHB010000063.1:0-7230 GCA_964545685.1 uncultured Candidatus Peribacteria bacterium
AGTTGTACGAGGTTTTTCAAAGTATGTTCTCATAACTATGTATAAATGAGGATTTTTTTCTTGTAATTTCTTTGCATTTTCAGCAAAAATAATAGCTTCTTTGGTATCATGTATAGAACAAGGTCAAGTTATTGTAAGTAATCTAGGATCATTTAGAGATATGATATTTCTAATAATATCTCTAGATTGAGCTATAAATTTTGTAGTATTTTGATTAATTCATCATAATGAATTAATTAAGTCTTTAGGGCTAATAATCTCCTCAATATCTTCAATTTTGGAGTTATCTATCATAGATAATGTATCTCTTTCTAAGTTCATAATGTAATTTTTTAAAAATAATATATTTTAGGATTTTTGCAAAATTAATATCCTAATAAATAATTTTGCATATATTACTTAATTAAAAATTTTCAAAATATATAAAAAAATCTACTTTTGTTTTGCAAAAGTAGATTTTATGTTTGTATAATTATTTAATTTTTAACACATACTCAAAAATCACTTTTGCATTTTAATCCAAAAGTAAAAATAAAAAAAATAGCTAGAATGTGTGTTTCAAATATTCATATTATTAATGAAAAATTTTTAATTTGTATTCTTATGTTAATTTTTTTATTAATTTTGTCAAAAATATTTTATATTTTTTATTTTGATTTGAAATTATTATATGTTATAATAGTATATAATTAATAAATATCTTAGTTTTTTATTTGAAAAAAATATGCTTAGAAAACTTTGAATTAATGGGATAAAATGGTTTGATTGAATTTGATTAGATGAAGATGAAATTAAAAATCTTTTAGCAAAATATAATGTACATGAGCTTGATGTTGAGGCTTGTTTAGAAGGTAATCAAAAATCAAGAATTGATACTTATGATGATTATTATTTTATAGTTTTTCATTTTCCAAAATATAATCCAAATACTAAAATTTATGAATTAAATGAATTTAATATTTTTTTATGAAAAGAATTTGTATTAGTTTTGAGAGAATATAAAACTAATCATATAGATCAAATTTTGAGTCATTATAAAAATGTAAAAAAAATAGATGATACTGAGGAAAAAATAAAGTTTACTTCAGGTTATATTTTGTATGAAATAATTCAAGCAATGCTTGAAAAAATGTTTAAAACTATCAAGAATATTAGTAAAGATATAAAACAATTGGAAAAAGAAGTATTTGAAAATCCAAATACTTCTCTTGTAAAAGATATAATGATAAAAAAAAGAAATATTGTAGTATTAATGCATATGTTTAAACCACAAATTAATGTATTAAAAAATTTAGAAAATGTAATGAATAGAGATTATTTATGAGAAATAGAAGTATATTTTGAAGATTTAGAAGATAAAATGGAACAAATAGTTAATGATGTTCAGGTTTTATGGGAACATATTGATACAATAGAAGATGCATTTAAAAGTATGATTGATATAAAAACTAATAGAATAATGACATTCTTAGCTTTATTCTCAGCTTTTATGCTTCCATTAACTTTTATTACAAGTTTTTATTGAATGAATATAAATCTTCCTTATCAAGATAATACATTATTTGTTTATATATTTTTATTTGTCAGTTTGATTATAATGTTTATATTTTATTATTATTTTAGTAAGAATAATAAAATATAAAGTTTGTATATTTTTTTAATTATTATAAATAAAGACAAAATCAAAATAAAAAAGCCTTTACTTTAATGGAATTAATAGTATTAATAACTATTTTAGCAATATAATGAACAGTTTGAGTACAAGTATCAATAAATTTATCAAGGAATTTAAATGAAAAATCAACAGATCCATTAATATGATTAAATATACATATTCAACAACCTATAGCCAAACAGAGTATGAGGTTTTGTGATTATACGAGACAGATTTAATATGAATAAACGTAGGAATACCCCTTGTGGGTGTCCTGCAATCCAATGCATCCACCCTAATTACCCAAAAATAGATTGAAATTATAATTGAATTTATGTAAAAACATTAAATTATTATTTATCAACACCAAGTATAATTAATTCAGAAATAGTATCAAATAATGAATATTTGTATTATAGATTTTATAGTACAAAGGCTTGTTGTAATCTAAATAATACTACTCCTTATTTATCAGTTGAAAAATATGAAATATGTTGATATTAGTGTTTTAAATGAATTATAAGATCTCTTTATTTTAAAGTAGTGTTAAAATTTTTATATATTAAACTTGTATTTTAAAAAAAATCAATATACTCTCATTAGTTTAGAAAATTATGCTTAATTAATTTTCTATATTATATTATCTAAAAATAATCAAAAAATGTTAGCAAATGTAACAATAATTTGAAGACCAAATGTGGGGAAATCTAGTTTTTTTAATATGTACGTTGGTCATAAAATAGCCATAGTAGCAGATGAAGCGGGTACTACTAGGGATATTTCTGAGTATGAATTTAGAGATAATGATAATAATTTAACTTATATTGTTTCTGATTCTGGATGACTTGATATAGGTTCAAAAGAAGATGAAATAGCAACTGATATAGTGGAAAGGACTGAAAGAGCTATTTCAGATAGTGATTTGTTAATTTGGCTTGTAGAATATGATAGAATTACAGAATTAGATGAAGCGATTTTAAAAATTATAAGAGCAAAAAAAATTAAAAATGTAATAATTGTAGCAAATAAAGCTGATAATGAACAAAAAGTTATGGAAGCTTATTCTTTAGCTTGATTTTGTGAATATCTAGATTTTTTCCCTGTTTCTGTATCACATAATACTTGAATAAAAGAAATAAAAAAATTTGTAGCTAAATTTTTAGCATCAAAATGACTTAATTATGAAGTAGAAGAAGTTGATGATTCTTATATAAAATTAGCAATGGTAGGTAGACCAAATGTATGAAAATCATCTATAATAAACGGAATTGTATGAAAAAATAGAGTTATGGTTAAAGATCATAGTGGTACAACTAGAGATAGCATTGATACAAAGTTTAATTTTGGATGAGATAATTTTGTATTAATTGATACTGCTTGAATTAGAAGATTATCAAAAATTTGAGTAAGAAATATAGAAGATTGGTCTGTTATGAGAACGAATAGAGCTATTACTAGAGCTGATATAATAGCTGTAATTATTGACTGAATTGATTGAGTTGTTCATGGTGATTTAGCTATAATTTCAAGAATATTAGAAGAAAATAAATGATTAATTATTGTAGTAAATAAATGGGATAAAGTTCTTGCAAAACCATGAGTTAATAAGGAAACAATGATGAATAGATATATTGATTATCTTAAATCAAAAATTGAATTTTTACCTTGGACTCCTATTGTTTTTTCTTCAGCAATAGAAAGAAAAAGAGTAGATGAAATATTAGAAAATGCTATTAATATTAAAAAAGAAAGATTTAAAAGAGTTAAAACTTGAATTTTTAATAATTTCTTAGAGCAAGTTATTTATAAACATCCACCAACAGGTAATAAAAAATCACATTCTCCAAAAATTTATTACTGAACACAAGCTGATGTAAATCCACCAAAATTTGTAATAAGTGTAAATAATCCAAATCATTTTCATTTTTCATACAAAAGATATCTTGAAAATAAAATTAGAGATAATTTTGGTTTTTACGGAACTCCGATTATTATTGAATATAAATGAAGAGGGAAATATAAAGATGTTGTGAAATAGAAAAAAATTTTTGAAGAAGTCTCTATGAACTTAAGTTCATAGAGACTTTTTTTGTTATATTTTAATTAATTATTAATAATGATACATTATACAAAATTATTTAATAGAAAATCAATTAGATTAAAAAATTATGATTATTCCAGAAAATGATTATATTTTATCACAATTTGTGTAAATAATAAATTATGTTTATTTTCAAAAATAGAAAAATGAAATAATTTTTTATTTGAATCATGAAAAATGATAGAAAAACATTGGTTAGAATTAGAAAATAAATTTAAAAATATAAAATTACATGATTATGTCATTATGCCAAATCATTTTCATTGAATTATTGAAATAAAATCCCAATCCCCCATATTCCCCGTAGGGGCAGACCTATGTGTCTGCCCTAATAACGCATGAAAAATTAATAACGCATGAAAAATTAATGATAAATGATGGGCGAAATGTATTGGAGGGTGAACACATAGGTTCACCCTACGGGGGGTAAATATTTTTATAAATATAATAATTTACCGGAAATTATAAAATGCTTTAAAACAATGACAACAAATAAATATATAAAAATGGTAAAATTATGAATATCAATACCATTTAATAAAAAATTATGGCAAAAAAATTATTATGAAAATATAATAAAAAATGAAAAATCATATTTAAATATTGTATGATATATACAAAATAATCCTGTAAAATGGGATGATGATAAATTTTATAGAAAAATTAAAAAAAATTAAATTCTATCTTGACTTCAAATAAAAAACGATTAAAATATTAGCACTTAAACTTATTAAGTGCTATTTTAAAAAAAAATAAATTAATTTTTAATTATCAAAAAATATGAGTAAAAAATATACATTTGAAGCAGAGACTTGAAGAATATTAGAATTATTGACGCATTCAATTTATTCGAATAAAGAAATATTTTTAAGAGAACTTGTATCAAATGCTTCTGATGCAATTGATAAAGCAAGATTAAAATCTCTTACAGACCAAACATTTTTATGAGATGATGTAGAATTTAAAATTACTATAGAATCAGATAAAGAAAAATGAATAGTTACAATTGAAGATAATGGTATAGGTATGACAGCTGAAGAATTACATTCTCATCTTGGTACTATTGCCAAATCTTGAACAAAAGAATTTTTAGAAAAATTACAAAGTGCAAGGGAAGATTGAGAACATAGTTTAATAGGGCAATTTTGAGTATGATTTTATTCAAGTTTTATGGTAGCTGATAAAGTTGTAGTTGAAACAAAATCAGCTCTTGATAAAAAAGCTCATAAATGGACTAGCGATGGTAAATCTAGTTATGAAGTTTCTGAAATAGAAAAAGAAAACAGGGGTACAAAAGTTATTTTATATATTGATGAAGCAAACAAAGAATTATTAGAAGAATGGAAATTAAAGGAATTAATAAAAAAATATTCTAATTATGTTGGAGTTCCTATTATGATGAAAGAATATGATTCTAGAACTGAGGAAGAAAAACAAAAAGAACCAAAAGAAATGTGATTTGAACAAGTAAATGAAACAAAACCAATTTGGAAAAAAGATAAAAAGGATATAAAGCCAGAAGATTATAAAGCATTTTATAATTCTGTAAGTAATGATTATAATGAACCACTTGTGACTATTCATAATAATGTTGAATGAATGGTAAGTTATAAATCTCTTTTATTTATACCAAAAGAAAAAAATCTTTACCAAGATATGACTAATCCAAATATTGAATATTGACCAAAACTTTATGTTCAAAATGTATTAATATTAGAAAATGCAAAAGAATTATTACCAACATGGCTTAGATTTGTTTCTTGAGTTATTGAAACAACAGATCTTCCACTTAATATAAGTAGAGAAATGTTACAATCTAATCAAGTATTAGAAAAAATTAAAAAATGACTTATTAAAAAAATAATAGGAGAATTAGGAAAAATGATGAAAAAAGATCCTGAAGCATACGAAAAATTTTGGGAATCATATGGTAAAATATTAAAAGAATGAATTTATTATGAGCATGATTTAAAACAAGAAATTGCTTGAATTTGTAAATTTGAATCAATGTTAGAAGAAAAAAATATTTCTTTAGATGAATATTTAGAAAAAGCTCCAGTTAAAAAAGTTGAAAAAGAAAAAGATTGTAGTGATTGAAATAAATGTTGTTCAGGTACAAATGAATGCACTTGAGAAAATAAAAAAGAAGAAAAATGTTGTGAAACTGATCCTTCTAAAAAAATAGAAATAGTAGAAGAAAAAACTATTTATTATATTATTGGTAAAACTAAATCTGAAGCACTTGCTAGTCCATATTTAGCTCAATTTAAAGAAAATAAAGTGGATGTTCTTATAATGAGTGATCCAATTGATTCTTTCTTATTTCCATGATTGACTGAATATAAAGAAGCTAAATTTGTTTCTGCTACATCTTGAGATATTGAATTAAAAGAAGAGACAAAAGAACAAAAAGAAGAAAAAGAGAAAAAACAAAAAGATTATAAATCACTTTTTGATTTAATAAAATCAACAATTTGAGAAGAAAAAATAGAAAATGTTGTATTGAATGATAAGTTATGAAATTCTCTTTGAGCTTTAAAAACAGCAACTTGATGAATTGATCCTCAAATGGAAAAAATGATGAAAGCAATGTGACAAAATGTTCCTGAACAAAAAAGAATTCTTGAACTTAATTCAAATAATTCTCTTGTTGAATCAATGAAAAAAGAATTTGATAAGGATGTTAAATCACAAAAATTATCAGATACTATAAAATATGCTTATATGCAAGCAATTTTACTTGAATGATGAGAATTAGAAAATCCTACAGAATTTGTTAGTCTTACTAATAAATTTGCTAATTGATATTTAGGATAAAAAAATATATAGAATCTTAAAAACATTAAAGAATAAAAAAAGACTAGAAATTTTCTAGTCTTTTTATATAATAAGTTTGTTTTTAAAAATTAAAATATATAAAATGACAATTTTGAAAAAAATAAAAAATTTAAAGAAAATACTTATTGTATTATTATTACTACTTATAATATGTATTTGAATTTTATGATATAAATTATATGTAAATAATTATTTAAATGATACTAGCTCATCTTCTGATAACTTGAATTTGGAAATGTTAAATGTGAAAGAAAATGATAATATTGATATGACTCTTTTTACTGAATTTGAAAATTTAGAAGAATCTAAATACGAAAATTTTTTATTATATGATTATGAATATAGTATTACGACAGTAGAAGAAGGATGAATATATGATTATGATTTTGAGGTTTGAGATAATATCGATATGGAAAAATCTAGTTTTGAACTTTATTTTTCTAATGATAATTTAGAAAAACTTCAAAATATAATTTCGTTATTTCCTCAAAAAATAGATTGAACATTAGAAGATATTATATCACTTTTATATATAAAAAATTTATATATACCAAGTAAAGATATTATTTTTAATTCTAAATTAAATAATGAACAAAGTAATGATGATATTTTAAAACAAATTTATTCTTTTCAAAAT
>CAZJHB010000064.1:0-7152 GCA_964545685.1 uncultured Candidatus Peribacteria bacterium
CTTAAAAAATACAATTGATCTATCCTTTTTATTTCTCATGATAGATATTTTGTAAATAAATTAGCTACAAATATTTGGTTTATAAAAGACTGAGAATTATCAATTAGTTACTGAAATTATGAAGATTATAGATTCAAAATTGAACATAATATTGATATGGATATGAATTTGTTTGATGAAGAAGCACAATTAAATTTTGTATTAGAAGAAAAGTTATGAGAAAAAGAATTTAAAAGATTAAAAAATAAGTTTAAAAAAAATAAATAAAACTTGAATTTTCCTTTTTTTATCTATAATAATTATAAATATTAATTCTTAAATAAATAACTATGAAAATTAGAGTTATATGACATAAAAATCCTGATACTGATTCTATTGTTTCAGCAATATTATTTGCAGAATATTTAAATAAAACATGACAAAAGGCAAAAGCTCATAAATTATGAAAATTAAACAATGAAACAAAATTTTTATTAAAATTATTGAAAGAAAAGAAACCAAAAACTATAGAGATTCTTGAAGCGTGAACAAAAATTGCATTAGTTGATCATAATGAAAAATCACAAACTATAGATAATATTGATGAGTTAGATATTGAATATGTTATAGATCATCATAAAATTGATTTTTCTACTGAAGTACCTATAAATATTAGAATGGAAAAACTATGTTCTACAGCCTCTGTTATTTATAAAATGTATAAAGAAGCTAATTTAGAAATAGATACTAGAACTGCAATACTTATGTTAGCAGCAATAATATCAGATAGTTTGATGTTTAAATCTCCTACAACTACAAAATTTGATATTGAAATAGCTGAAAAATTACAAAAAATAGCTAAAATTGAAGATGTTGAAAAATTTGCAATGGATATGTTTAATGCAAAATCTGATTTATGAGATATAAGTGCTGAAAAAGTTGTAAAATATGATTATAAAAATTTTGAAGTTAATAATAAAAATTTTTGAATTTGAACATTAGAAACAACAAATCCTAATTATGCTTTCTGAAGAAAAGATGAAATATTAGAAGCAATGAAAGAAATTAAAGAAAAAGAAAAATTAGACTTTATATTATTTTCTGTTGTTGATATTATTAAGGAAAATAATACTAGTTTTGTTTTAAATTGAGAAGATTCAATAATAGTTGAAGAAGTTTTTGGTGTTAAAGTTGAAAGTAACGAAGTTGACTTAGGTAGAAGATTATCAAGAAAAAAACAAATTGCACCTGATTTAACAAATTATTTTGGGAAATAATTTTTTAAATATAATCTTTAAAAAAATTTATTTTCTTTGCTATATAAATTACAAATATTTAATAAAAAAAAAATAAATCTTGCTTTTATTTTTTTTTAGTTATACTAGATATTAGAGAATTTGTTATTTTTTTGATTACGCGTGCTTTTTAGTACATTTTGAATTGATAAAATGAATTCTCAAATATATTTTATTTGTTTTATCATTTTTTATAATGGAAACTAAAAAGTTGTTTGTAGGTGGTATATCTTGGGGATTAGAATGGCAAGAATTAAAAGATATTTTTAAAGAATATTGAGAAGTTACTTATGCAAAAGTAGTAAAAGATAGAGAAACTCAAAAATCTAGAGGATTTGGGTTTGTAGAATTTGCTAATGTTGAAGATGCTGTAAAAGCAAAAGAAGCTATGGATTGAGCAGAAGTAGACGGAAGAACTATAAAAGTTGATTTTGCAGAAGATAAGAAAGAAGCTTAATTAAAATTTAAACCCAAAAAAAATAATGATTAGAATTTCTAATCATTATTTTTTTATACTTTTTTAGGTAATTCTTATTTTTTCAGAAATTATTTTTTTCCTTAATTATTTTCCATTTTGATTTGTTCCATTATTTCATCAACAATTCCCCATTCACCTTCAAGTATTTGGACCTTTACCCTCTGGTCATGTTCAATCTCTTCTAGGCATTTTTTTTATAATTAATAAATAAATTATAAAATATACTTCAATATATCTTTTAAGAATTATGAAATATATTTCACTACTATAATATGAAATATATTTCATAAGTCAAATGTTTTTTATAAAATATTTGATTTTTTTATATATAAAATTAAAATCAAGTTAATATTTTATATTTATAAAAATAAATAATGTTAAATTTAGATACAATAATTTCAAATATTGACTTAAATAATTATGTAAATATTGCTATTGATTATTCAATATCATATTTACCTAAAATAATATGATCTTTAATTATATTATATATTTGATTTAAAATAGTTAAATACATAGAGAGACTTATTGAGAAAATTCTTCAAAAACAAAGAATTACTCCTATGCTTAGATGATTTATATTAAGTCTAATAAATATATCATTAAAAATTTTTGTTATAATTATTGCAGCATGAGTTTTATGAGTACAAACAAGTTCATTTGTAGCTATGCTTGCAGCTGCTGGTTTTGCAATAGGTATGGCTCTTTCTGGTACTTTGCAAAATATAGCAGGATGAATAATGATATTACTTTTAAAACCATTTAAAATTTGAGATTTTATTGAAGTATCATGACATTCATGAACAGTAAGAAAAACAAATATATTTAATACTGAATTAAACACACCTGATAAAAAGAAAATTATTATTCCTAATGGAGATATAGCAAATGGTTCATTAGTAAATTATTCATCAGAGATTAAAAGAAGAGTAGATTTAGTAATATGAGTAAGTTACTCTGACAATATAGATAAAGTAAAAGGGATATTAAGAGATATTGCAGAATCAGATGAAAGAATCTTAAATGATAAAGATAACGATATTACTATTTGATTAATAGAATTAGCTGATAATTCTGTAAATTTTGCATTTAGATTTTATGTATGAAAATGAGATTATTGGCCAACTAAGTTTGATGTACTTGAAAAAATAAAGAAAACATTTGATAAAGAAAAAGTTAATTTTCCATTTCCCCAAAGAGATGTTCATATTTATAATGAAAAATAGTAAACTAAATATAAAAAAAAGTTTTTAACATAATTATAAATATTCAAAAAAAAGCAGATGTTGTTCATAATATAAATCTTCTAATAAAATTTTTCTCAAGTAAGAATCATAGTTTATATCAGTATAAGAATAATAATAAGATTCATCAAATTTTTATTGCTAATACAAAATCCCATACTTTTATAATATCAAAAAAATATAACACATACAAAAATACAGGTAAATCTAAAGCAAATAAAATTGAAAATTCTTCTTTAAATAAAATATTTAATTTTTCATTTGGAATTCTTTTTTTATATTTAGACATAAAATATATAATTTTTACATATACTTCTGCTAAAGCTATAACGAAAAGAGTTCAAGAAAATCCAAACATGATTTTCAATCAAGAATCAGTATAATTTTCTAATGTTACTATTAAAGAGAGCATAATAATTAATCAATAAATTTTTCTTGATGTATAATCTATTTCTAATATATTAATTTTTAATTTAGAAAAATACATATTTCTTATATTATATTATATTATATTATATTATATTATTAAAAAAATAATCTAAATCAATAATCTCAACTCATAAATCTTGAGCTTTTTTTAATTTACTTCATACTTTTTCTCAAGCAAGTAAATAATCTGTTTTTTTACTTACTGAAGATATAAAGTTACCTCAATTTTTTTCTAGTTTTTCTATTAACTGTTCTCTTGAATATCAATTAAAACTTCAAGTAATACACATTTTTTTTCAAGTGAATAATCAATTATGTTTTTGTTTATTTTCATAATATTTAATATTTAATTTATTAATCATTTTTTTTAATAAATTAATATTTTTTTTATCATGAAAATATTCTATAACATTTTTAGCTATTTCTGGTCATATATCTTCTAATTCAATTAGATCTTCCAAAGAATAATCAAAATTAATTAAATTATTTTCTTTTAAAAATAATTTTGAAATATTTTTTGCAGTTTTTTTACCTACTCAATATATTCATAAAGCAGTTATTAGTTTTGATATTTCAATATTTTTAGATTTATTAATTGATTTTATTAAATTATTAACAGATTTTTTTTGAAATCATTCTAATTCAAGAATATCATATCTTTTATTTTCTAAATCAAATATATCATATAAATCTTTAATAATTCAAGCACTTAAAAATAACTGAACTTGTTTTTCTCCTAGTCAATCAATATTAAATCACTGTTTCCCTACACTAAAAATCAATTTTTCTGAATGTTGAGCTGGACAATTTGTTATATTTGGACAATAATATCTAACTTTATCATTATCTTTTATAATCTCAGATCAACAACTAGGACATATTTTAGGTGGAATTATTTTTTCAAGTTTATCTCTATTTTTAGTGGCTTCTTTTATAACTGAAATAATTTTAGGAATAACCTCTCATGCTCTTTTTAAAAATACATGATCTCAAATTCTAACATCAAGATTTTCTACTTCTAAATAATTATGCAAAGTAGCTCTTTTAACTATAACTCAACCAATATTAACAGGTTCTAAATGAGCAATAGGAGTTATTGTTCAAGTTTTTCAGATACTATGTTCAACTGATAAAATCTTTGTAGTCATTATTTCAGCTGGAAATTTATAAGCAATTGCATATTTAGGGTGATGTTCAGTAAAACCTATCTTATTCCAAAGAGATATATTATTTACTTTTAAAACTAATCAATCTATTTCAAAATCAAGTGTACTTTTTAAATCTCAAAATTTTTCAATAGCTTTTATTATTTTTTTAATTCAATTCATTTTTATAAAATAACTACTTATTTCAAATCACATTTCTTCTATTTTTTTTATAACATTATAATAATTTTCAATATTTTCCCTTATTCTAAAATCTTCAAAATTAGCTAAATCATAAGCAAAAAACTTTAATTCTCTTTGCTTTGTAACTCTTGCATCTTTCATTCTAACACTTCAACTAGCAGCATTCCTAGGATTAGAAAAAACTTTTGTTCAATCTTCTTTTGCTTTGTTATTTAATTTATCAAATACAGATATAGGCATAACTATTTCTCATCTTACTTCTAAATGTTCTTTATAATCAATAATTTTAGGAATATTCTCTATTCAAAAAACATTTTGAGTTACATCTTCTCAAGCTATTCAATCTCCTCTTGTAATAGCTTGAACTAATTTTCATTCTTTATATATAAGCTCAATACCTAAACCATCAAATTTAAATTCAAGAGTATATTTTATATTATTTTTATTATCTAAAGATAAATTTAAATTTTTTATTACTCTTTCATTAAAATCTTTTAAGTCTTCTTCGTTATAAGTATTATCTAGACTTATCATAGGTCTTGAATGTTGTACTTTTTCAAAAGTAGATTCTATAATTTCTGATCAAACTTTAGTTGTTTGTTTTTCTTTTATATTAAATTTTTTTTCTAAATCTTGTAATAATTTAAATAAAATATCATATTCAATATCACTTATAATAGGTTCTTCTTTGTTGTAATATAAATTACTGTGATATTTTATTAATTCTTGTATTTTTTTTATATCTTTCTTCTTTAATTCTTCTATATTAGTTTTTAAGTATTTTTTAGTTAATTCAAGCACAAAAATATATTATTATTTAAATAAAATGTTATATCTAAATAATAATATATATTTTTATTTTTTTTTCAATAGTTTTTAAAATAATAATTATTCACATATATTTTCTTTTGTAGTACCTAAATCTATTGATTTATAAGTTCAATCGTCACACTTAACGGTCCATTCATCATTATAACATCTAAAACATGTACTACTATAACAAATATTACAAAATTCATCATTAATATGTCATTCTAAAATAATTCAATCGAATTCTGTAGTATTACAACCTATTCAACATGCTTCATATTTTGATTCTTTTCATATTATTGATTTATAATTTCAATCCTCACATTTTATATACCAACCATCATCATAACATTTAAATTTCTCTCAGCCATATCATATTGTTATAGATGAACTATTTCTTGCTTCTAAATCTATTCAATAAAATTCTATAGCTTCACAATCATATGAACATATTTCTTCTTTTGTTTCACCTAAATCTATTGATTTATATTCTCAATTATCACATTTTATAGACCATTCATTATCACTACATCTAAAACATGTAGTACTATTACATAAATTTTCATCTGGAGAATTATATTTTCAATCAAGTTGTATTCCATCAAATTCTGCTGATTGACAATCAATTCAACATACTTCAAGTTTTGTTTCATTTGATCCTATTAAATTATAATCTCAATCATTACACAAATAATACCAAGCATAATCTCTAGAATTTCAATCATATTTACATTTAAAATATTCAGAATCTTTTAATATTTTAGAAGTACTATTTGTTGCTTCTAATTCTATTCAAAGAAATTCTGTTGAATCACATTTATAAGTAGTAGTATCTACTGAACATACTTCTTCTTTTGTTTCACCTAAATCTATTGATTTATATGTTCAACCAACACATTGAACAGACCATTTATCATTATAACATCTAAGACATATATCACCATAACATCTAAGATTAGAATTTGAATTATTCCATCATTCAAATTCTATTTCATCAAATGTTGTTGCTTCACAATCATAAGTATTTATCTCATTATCTGCATTAACTTCATCTGCTCAATTAGCTTCATCTGCTCAATTAGCTTCATCTGTTCAGCAAACTTCTTCTGTTTTAGTAGATGAATTAATTAATTTATATTCTCCATCTAAATTATCACATTCTACATACCGTTCATTATTTTCACATTTGTATTTTCATTTCATCTTACTTAAAACTTCACTATTTTCTGCATCTCTTAAACTTTCTCAATTAAATGTTATTCATATACAATCAATATCCTCACCTTCAACTATTCAACATACTTTATTTTTATAATAATCACTCGTAATTTTATAAAAAGCTCAGTTAGGACATTTTAAACTCCGTTCATCATGATGTAAATCATCTAATTTACTTGAACATTTAAATGTTTCTCATCCAAAATCTATTATTCCACTTGATCCACTATAATCTTCTAGTTCTATTCAATCAAAAGTCCTTCCATCACAAACGTATTTAGGAGTTTCATTATCTGTTTCATTATCTGTTTCATTATCTGTTTCATTATCTGTTTCATTATCTGTTTCAT
>CAZJHB010000065.1:0-3949 GCA_964545685.1 uncultured Candidatus Peribacteria bacterium
ATAATATTTTCAAATGAATTTGAAAATACTTGAAATACTCATATAAAACCTGAATGAGAAATTACACTATTTGATGAAGATTGAAACCAAATAAAATGAATTTGAGAAAAATCTATATTAAATAAAGATTGAGCTATTATTTGAAAAGAAATTGTTGATTATTTACCAATAAATGACGTACTATGAAATGTTTTACCAAATACCAGTAGAAACTTTTGGATAGAATGGAAATGATTTCCATATAAAGCTTATGATGATAAATGAAATCTAATATTAAAATATTGGTCTCCTGATGAATATTATTCAAATAAAAATTTAAACAAAATAAATATTCTATACCCTTGGAATAGAATAATTGAAGAACAATCTAATAAAACAATAACTGCTATTACAAAGATTAGATACACTGATGAAAATTGAGAAGAAATTGAATTAAGCTCTGCAAAAGAGTTTGATATTAATTATATGGAAAAAAAGATTATTCTTAATCCTATGTTCTTTTTATTAACATTAATAGTATTAATTATAATATTTTTTATATTTTTCATAATATGGTTAATATTTAAAAAGAAAAAGAAAAAATGTATAAATTGTAAAAGAAAAATAGATAAAGATGTAAAAATATGTCCTTATTGTTGAACATATCAAGATGAAAAAGAAAGAAAAATAGAAGCAAGAAAAATAGAACCAGTGCCTATAGTTATCAAAACTGATGATAAACCAAAAGAAACTAAAAAAGAAAAAGAATATAAAAACAAGATAAAAATAGATAAACTTAAAGAAGAAAAAATAAAAATGGAAAGATTAAAAGAAAAATTAAAAATAGATAAACTAAAAGAAAAACTAGAAATAGAAAAATTAAAAATAGAAAAACTGAAAGAAGAAAAGGAAAAGATAGGAATAAAAAAATTAAAAGAAAAAAAGCCAAAAACAAAAAAAGAAAAAGAAACTAAGAAAAAGGCAAGTAAGTGAAAAAAGAAGTAAAATAAAACTCCCTCTGTTGAAAATATCATCAACAGAGAGAGTTTTTTATAATAAATCAAAAAATTGATCTAACATTTTTTTATATTTTTTAAAAGTTATAAAGTTAATATCATCTAAATAATCAACTCTAGTTTCACTTAATTTGATAATACTTAAGTATTCAATATTTAAATTTTTTCACTCCAACTTATGTAAATCATTTTTAATATTTTTTAAATCTGTATAATTTTTATAAAAAATAAAACATCTATAAATAAGATAAATAAAACTATAAAAAATAATTTTATTTTCTTTTAATTTTTCCTCTAAGTAATCTTTATTAACTTTTGTTAAAAAATTATTTAATTGTTTCTCATTATACAATTTAAAATTATTCTCTAAAAATTTTATGTTAATTATATTATAATTTTTCAAATTAGTAAGAGTAAATTCATCATAGTCAAAAATATAATTTTTCAATCAAAATGTTTCAATTATATTAACAATTTTTGTTACTAAATAATTATTTACTTTATCTTTAAAAAATAAATTTAATTGAAATTTTGGAATATAATAATCATCATTTTTATTAAAAAGTAATTCTATTTTTCAAAATTTGAAAAATAGAATTACAATTTTTATATTTTCTGTTTCTTCCCTTTTAATACTTTCTAATATTTCTTCATAAATAAATAATTCATTAAAATCAGAAAAAATTGATTCAAATAAAACTTCTTCATATTTTTCTTTTATAAAAGGAAAACTAAATTTATATATATTTAGATAATTTATCATAAAAAATACTTATTATTTTTCTTCAATATTTTTAGGAATAACTGACTTAGCAGGTTTTACTATTTTTTTAACAACTTTTGCTTTCTTTTCTTCAGCTTTTTTATTAACTATTTTTCCTAAAAATTCATTTACTTTTTCTTCTCACATTGTATTTTTTGCTGCTTGAACCATTGCTCAAATATTTGTTCAACCATTAGCCGAAAATAAATCCATAAATGATTTTACTCATTCTCCCCCATTAGATCATGTTGAAATAACTTTTACATCAGCACTAGCAAGAGATTTAGCTTTTTCTAAATCAACTATTTTTGCTAATTCTACTTCTAATTCTTTTACCATATATGCAATAGATTCAGAATCAAAACTATTAAGAGCTTCTGCCATTTGAGTTTTATTTTTTGCTTCTGCAGTTCATATATAATCAATTTTCTTTGCTTCTGCAAGTCAAATAGATTCAATTTTAGTTTTTTCTGCTTCTGCCTCAAGTTCAATCTTTATTTTGTCTGCTTCTGCTTTTAATTTTATAGATTCTTTCTCAGCTTGTGCATCAATAATTGATTTTTGTTTTTGTTCTTCTGCTTTAATTACTTCAATATTTTTTGCAATTTCTGCTTTTTTCTCTTCATCAAGTTGTTTTACAGCTAATTCTCTTGCTTTTGTTTCTTTTTCTGATTCATAAACTTTTTGTTTTGCTTCTTCTTTTTGTATAGCTAAGATTTTTTCTTTCTCAATATCTTGATTTTGAGTTAATTTTTCATTTTCAATTCTCTTTAATTCTGCTTCTCTTTCAGAATCTGAAGATATTATATCAGCACTAGATTTTGCTTTTGCTGCTGCGGCTCTTGCTTCTGCTATTTTATTTTCTTTCTCAATAGTTGCTTGTTTTTGATTTTCAGCTACTTCTATTTGAGATTCTGATTCAATTAGAGATCTTTTCTTCATCATAATATTAGTAACTACTTGTGATTTTTCATCATCTCTAATATCCATAAATTCTACATTTTTTAAATCAACTCACCATGCTTTTACTGCTTGAAAAACTTCTTGATAAAATTGATCTTTTATTTCTGATCTAGTTTCCATAACTTCAACAATATCTTTTGAAGCCAAAATTTTTCTAACTACTCATTTTAAAGTTTCATTTAATTGATCTTTTAATTCAGTTATTGAAAATACTTTTTCTGCTGCTAATACTGGTTCTTTAATTTCAAAAAAAGCAGTTATATCAACTTGAAAAGGTACTTTTCCTACATCATATGCCTTATATCAGTTTAATTGCAAATCAAATATACTTAAAGGTAAATGTTGCACTTCAACTCAAAATCCAGGAACCCATGCAGGCCAATCTAAATATACATTTCAAGCTTCTTGTCCTTTACCAAAAGGAGTAGTATTTTTCTTACTCTGTACTATATGTACTTCATTTGTTGGTACAACTTTTCTAAGTTTAGTTATTATAAATAATATAACCAAAAAAGCTATAATTCCCAAGATTCAACCAATTCAAATAAATTCTCACATAATTAAATTAAATTATTAAATAAAATATACTTATTAAGTTTATCATATCAGTAATTATTTTACAAAAATTCTACAAATTATTATTAAACAAAAAAGATGTTTTAGCAAAACATCTCTACAAATCAAATTTTCATATGATATCTACTGGAGATATTGCTCAAAATTTTCTTGAATCTATGGAATTTCCTACATTATCTCAAAATATAAAGTAACTATCATGTGGAATTTTTCAATTTTTTATATACAAATTAAGTATCTGTTTATCATGTTCATCAAAATGATATTTTTCTCATTTTGAATTAACTAAAATTTCCCCATTAACTAATAAATATAATCAAGAAAAAGATAATCTATCTTCACTTGTAACCTTAACTTGTTTTATTAATGCTTTTGAATTTCCTCAATAATCATATGCAATAATATCTCATTTTTTTACCTCTTTACCACATTTATTATAATAATCTAACATTAAGTTAGCACTTCACCCATTTACCAATAAAGGCTCCATAGAAGTTCAATCTATTCTTTTTTCTAATATTTCTAATTGGACAAAACAATCATCTTTACAATTAAGAAAAAAAGGAATACATGCAATAAAAAATATTGTGATAATTATTATATATATTTTTTTCATTTTTTATATTTTACCAAGGTGCATAATTACAATTAT
>CAZJHB010000065.1:4049-5752 GCA_964545685.1 uncultured Candidatus Peribacteria bacterium
TTATATATATTTTTTTCATTTTTTATATTTTACCAAGGTGCATAATTACAATTATTCCGATCACCACCACCATTAGTACTTTTCCTACATTGAGAAACACCAGTAATAGTATTTATTCTAATACATATAACAATTAAAGTTCATATACCAGTACAACTCACTTGATACTGTCACTCTCCTGAAGCTGATACACTATCTACATAAGCCTTATTTGTAGCATCTGTTGTTGCAGTTGGTGCTGCTAAATTTGTTATTTTATTATTTCACATACTTAAATTCCCTCACATAGTATCTCACGCTTTTGCTACATTTAAAGAGGTCTTTGAATCTACATATGCCTCAGTTGCTGGATTAGCGACTGTTAAAGAATCAACATAAGCTTTAGTTACTGCATCCGTTGTTGCTGTTGGTGTTCAAAGTGAAGTTATCTTATTTGTACCCATACTCAATTCTCCCCCCATTGTATCTCAAGCTTTAGTTACAAATCAAGTAGTATCTATATTTTCCACCTCTTGTTTTAAAAAATTCTGATTATTTAACATATCATTCCAACTACTTGCTGACAAAGTATCTCATGATGTTACTTCACTTTGAGTCACCCAAGAATAACTTGCATAGGCTATTCATGCAATTCCCCCAACAAGAACAAATCACACTCAAATTCAGATTCAAGCCAATACTCATTCCTTTAGTTTTTTTATAACTGTCATATGTATATTTTTATAGTAATAAAATACAAAATTTACACTTTAAATAATATGAAAAAATTAGTTATTGTCAAAAAAACACCCATAAAAATGAACACAAAAAAAGGGGGAACACATAGGTTCACCCTTACGATTATTTCAAATATCAATATTTTTTATATATGTTCTACCCCCTCTCCCCCAAGGGAGAGGGTTGGGGTGAGGGTTTTATTAGAAGTAACTATAATCCAATCAATAATATTTATATAATCCTCTAGATCAAAATTTTTGCTTTACATGATCTTGTAATCATAATTTATCTATACATTCATCTATTTCTTTTGTAGTATGAGCTTCAATTTCAAGAAGAGCCGGAATATCTTCATATTTATCAATATCAAATTCTAATCATTCCATTCCATATGAAATTCTATGCTTTTTCTTTTCTCTAACTTTTATCATTCAATAATTTTCAATAACTTTTTTAAAACTCTCTACATCTGTAATTTCTCTTTCTCATTCATCAGCTATTTTAAATCATTTTTCTCATCATTCTGACTTTTTATTTCTCTTTCTTTTTATTGTATATAAATGAGTCTCTCATTTTTTTCTTACTCTAAACAATCTTTTATTAGCTTCCATTTTGTGTTTTCAATCAGCTGGGAAATCATAATAAACATCATGAATAAATCAGTCAAAAGTTTTCTCTGCTCACATATTTTCTAATTTTGTTTGTAAATCTTCAATGTTTACGTCTAGTATTTTTATTTCTTTTTCTAACATAATTTTTTTATAAGTAATATATAACTAATGTAGTATAACATATTATTTTTGAAAATTCAATTTTTAATATAATTGTTCCCCTTTCCATGAAAAAATATTTATCGCAATGTATGCTGGCTTAAAGAAATGTATATTGGCTTTATCTGCTTTATATTAATGTACGCTTATTTGTTTTATTGTAATGTACGCTTATTTGTTTTATTGTAATGTACGCTTATTTGTTTTATTGTAATG
>CAZJHB010000065.1:5852-7128 GCA_964545685.1 uncultured Candidatus Peribacteria bacterium
TACGCAGGCCTGCGTACACTACGGTGACATTGGTAATCTAATCTCAAAACAAGCTCATCATAATTCTTTTGTATTTCTTGCTTGAATCTTTCATCCATGCATATCTATTATTCTTTTACATAAATACAATCAAACTCAAATTCATTCGCTAGAAATATTTCATTTGTTGTATTTTTCAAAAATTTTTTCTATTTCTATATTTTTAAATCAAATTCAATTATCTTCTATTTTTATAATTATTAAACCTTCTGTATTAAAAAAAACATTTATTTTTATAATATCACTAGAAAATTTTAATGCATTATTAATTAAATTTTCTATTACTTGTTCAAATTGGATGATATCAAGGTCTACAAATCCTATTTTTTTATCTAGACTTAAATTTATATTAATTTTAGGATGAATTTTTTTAAAATATTTCACTTCATTTTCAAAAAATTCATTTAAATTTATTTTTTCTTTAAATAATTTAATCTTTTTTATATCATACTCCTCTACATGAAAAATTTTATTAACAAGTTCTCATAATTTTAACAATTGATCATTTAAAATATGAAGTTCTTTTTTTAAATTTTTTTCATTTATTCAATCATCCAAATCATCAAGCAAACAATCTATTTGAAAAATACTACTAGTTACAGGCGTTTTTATTTCATGAGAAGCGATTGATATAAATTCCTTTTGTTTATTTAAAAGTTTATTGTATTCTATAGTTTTTTCATCTACTTTTTTATCAAGATTAATATTTAATTCTTTTATTTCATTATATATTTCTATATATTTTAAATGTCATACCAAATAATCTACAAATATTTTCAAAATTTTCATTTCCTCTATATAATACTGATCTTTAAAAGGTCTATTTCAAAATTCTACTATTCCTAGTAACTGTCATTTATTATTAATTAAAGGAAAAACCAAATATACCCTAGAATCAACTTGTTTTTTTAATAAATCCAAATCAATTTTATATTTATTTTCTTCTATAAATACAATATCATTAATAAATAAATCTTTTGAAATTGCTTGAGAAAAATATTTATATAATTCTAAATTCTTATCTTTTTTTGAAAAAATTTTTATCTCAAAGTAATCTATTTTAAATAAATGTTTAAATTTAATTTCCAAAAAATTATTTAACTTATTTATATTTTGAATATATGGAATATATTTCTTTAATTTATTAATATTTCTTTCAAATAAAATAATAGATGAATCTGATAAAAATAATTTAGATAATAATTTATAAAATATCAAATAAATTATTATTCATAAA
>CAZJHB010000066.1:0-7103 GCA_964545685.1 uncultured Candidatus Peribacteria bacterium
TTGTTGGAAGTATGGATTTGAGTTATGATGTGATTAGTGAGATGTAGGGGGGAATTTTTGCTTGCAAATTTTAAAGTTTTAATTTTTTGTTTTTTGTGTATAATGGTTTTTGATGTTTATTCATTATAAACGAGTTTTAGTTTATAATGAATAAATATGGAGAATAATATTGCGTTTATAGATGGGCAAAATTTACATCTTTGAACTATTAGTGAAAAATTTTCTTTATATAAAAAAAAGAAATAAGTGCCCTTAGGTATTTAGCCGTTCGGTCCTTATTTCGTCGTGATACATAAACATTATAGTATATTATTTTTGAATTACAAATTTTTTAATAAAAATAAAATGGAAAAAATTAATATAATACAATTTATGCCATATTTTCCTCCTCATAAGTGATGAGTTGAAACTGTAGGGCAGGAAATGTGAATAAATTGGGTAAAAAATGATTTAGGTAAGTTTATAAATGTTGTTAGTGAAATACCTCACCCTAACCCTCTCCTAATAGGAGAGGGAATAAAAGGAGTTGATAAGATTGTTTTTCAAGATGAGGTGATTTGATATAGAAGAGATTGATATGAAGTGTTGGTTTGTCCGAGTATAGAGATAATAAATAATTTTCCTGTGTATAAGGTTTGGGATAAGAAGTATAAGTTGATTGTGAAGTATTTGAGGAAAGCAACCTCACCCCAACCCTCTCCTTCTCAGGAGAGGGAGCATGATAATGTGCAATGGAGAGTTATAACTCATACTAGGTTTTTTTTGACTAGTTTGACTTGATGATTGTTTGCTAGAAGTAATAAATTAAAATGGATTCATATTGAGCATTGAAGTGATTATGTTAAGCTTTCTAGTAAGTTGAAGTCTTATTTATCTGTTGTTTATGATAGGATTTTTGGGAAGTGGATTTTTAAGAAGGCTGATATTGTTTTGGGGATTAGTGAGGCTTGTAAGAGGTTTATTTTGGATAAGTTTGTGGAGAGAGAGGTAGATGTTTTTTATAGGGGGATGGAGATTTCAGATAAGATTGTTGAAGTAGAAGATTTGAAACAAAAGTTTGAGAATAAAATTATTGTTGGATATGTTTGAAGACTATATAAATGGAAAAATGTTGAATCTTTGATAAAGGCATTTTATTTATTAGATTTGAGTATTTTAAAACAGATTCAGCTTGTGATTGTATGAGATTGAGAAGATTTTGATAGATTAAAGTTGCTTGATAAAGAAAAAAAAGTATATTTTACAGGATGAAAGTCTTTTGAAGAAGCTTTATCATATCAAAGACAATTTGATATTCATGTTCATCCTAGTTCACCATGAGGTGGATTAGCTACAACTTTATTACAGGCAATGAATTTTTGATGTTATATTGTTGCTACACCTAATGAGTGAGCACCTGAGGTTGTGACAGATTGAGTTAATTGAATTTTGTTGAAGGATGATAGTGTGGATGAGATAAAGGGATGAATTGAAATGGCAGTTAGTGGTATTGATGAAAAGGAGAAGTATGCTGAAGAAAGTAGGAGGATAATTGATGAGAAGTTTAGATGGGAGAGAAATATTTTAAAACTTTATGAGTTGGTTAAGTAAAATGGAAAAAGAAAAAAGAATTTTTTATATATTATGAGTTTGATATAGTTGAAGTACATTATTAAATTCAATTTTGGGTTCGGATGAGAATTCTGTTGCTGTTTGAGAAATACAATATTTTAGTAGAAATATTCAAGAAAATAATTTAGTAGAAAAATGTGATTGTTGAGAGAATATATATGAATGTAAGTTTTGGTGACCAATTATAAAAAAATGATATTTTGATAATTTACTTTTATCTCAAAAATGAATTTATGAACCTTTTATAAATTTATTAAAAATAGTATTTTGATTTTGATATAACAAGGAATATTCAAAAAAAGTTTTACCTTATAAAAATATATATGAAGAAATATTTAATCAATGAAAAAAAATTTATAACAAAGAAATAAATAATATAATAGATGCTTCAAAAGAAGTAAAAAAACTATATTATTTGAAAAGAGCTTGAATTGATAATATTGTAGCTATTTATTTAATAAGAGATTTAAGATGAGTTTTATGTTCTTATAAAAGACTTTGATATAGTTATTTGAGATGATTAATTTATTTTATACTCACTAATATTTCTTCTAGAATTTTATTAAAAAGATATTTTAAAAAAGATGAATATATTCTTATATTATATGATGATTTTGTACAAAATCCTGATAAATATTTAGAAAATTTAAAGAAAAGATATTGATTGAATATTGATTTGGATTATTTTTTTAAAAATTATGGTAAACAAGAAAATCATAGTTTTTGATGAAATAATGCAAGAAAATTAAATTTTACTAAATTGAAATATATTAAGAAATGGGAAAAATTATCCTTTATTAGAAGGTGGTTATTAGAATTTTATTGTTATATTCCAAATAAAATTTTTTTTAGAAAGTAATTTTAAATTAAATTAATTATCTTGAAAAAATTATAAATATATTTAAGATAAATTTAATTTGAATTTTAAATTTAGATAATTTAATTAATAAAAATGGATAAAAAGAAAATAGTTTTTGTATCTCCTGTTTGAGAATGATGACCAAAGGTATTATATAAAGATTTAATTAGTTTATTAAGTGTAAAATATCCTGAGTATGAATATTATTTAATTTCATCAATAAAAGGTTGGATATTATTACATTTTAATAAAAATAAGTATAATTTAATAATTTCTTCAGTACCTTTTTTATTTAAACCATTGAATAGTAAATATGTTTTAAATATTCATTGATTATATAGGAATGATAGATGATTTTCATCTCCATGAGCTATATTGAATTGGTTTTATCCTTATAATACTTTATTTTCAAAATATGTTTTTTATCCATCAAAATTTTTATTGAAATATTGTAATTTTAATAAAAATATAAATTATGTTATACCTAATTTTTCAAATTTTCCAATTAAAATTTTAGATCAAAAAAATGAATTATATAAAAAAAATGAAATTAATTTATTAACTATCTTTAGAGCTGATATTTATAATAAAGCAATTTGAATATTAGATTTATATGAAAAACTTAAATTATTTCATCCAAATAAAAAAATTAATTATACTATAGCTTGATTTTGAAAATATTATGAAGAAATGAAATGATTGTTTGATGTTAAAGAATTAGATAAAAATATTAATATTAAATGGATTTGAAAAATAGATAAAGATTGAGTTCTATATGAAATTAATAAATCAGATATATTTTTATATTCTACTTTTT
This sequence comes from uncultured Candidatus Peribacteria bacterium, assembly GCA_964545685.1. Classification (GTDB taxonomy): domain Bacteria; phylum Patescibacteriota; class Gracilibacteria; order BD1-5; family UBA6164; genus CAZJHB01. Next base: position 3,288 of record CAZJHB010000066.1, read on the forward strand.
ATGAAACTTTTTGAATTATCTTAATAGAAGTATTATCTTTAGGTAAACCTATATTGTTAAGTAATTATGATAGTTTTCATTGAATATATAATGAAGAATTTATTTCAAAAAATCATTATAATTTTATTGAAAAGTTAGATAAACTTATTAATAATGATTCTTATTATAAAGATTATATAAATAAGTGATATAAAAATTTAAAGAATTTTGATAAAGATAAAATATCAGATAAATGGTATAATTTAATAAAAGAACAAATAAAATAAATAATAATTTAATAAACTATATGAAAATTTTACATATCAATGACTATTATATTTATTCTTGAGCAGAAAAAGTATATAGAGATATTTTTGAAAAATTATGATGAGAAAAAATAACATTGATAGATTATGTATTTAATAATAAAATATTAAAATTATATAATAAATTATTTTTTTCTTTTTTTATATATAATAAAATAAAAAAAATTGTAAAAAAATATAATCCTGATGTTATTTTGTTACATCAAATAAATTTGTCACCTTTTTCAGTTTTATTAGCAATTAAATGAAATAAAAATGTAGTTCAAATTGTTCATGACGCAACTCAAGCTTGATGTCCTTCTGCTTGGACTATTTATAGAAAAAATTATTGAAAATGTGATGTAAAAATGAGTTATAAAAAATGTAGTAAAAATTGTGCTTATGATAAAAGTAAAATATGATTTTTTGTTTATTATTTTTGGTTAAAATTATTTTTGTTTTTAAAGAAAAAAATAATAAAGAAATATATTTCACCATCTGACGCATTAAGAAATATTTTAATAAATAATAATTATAAAAATATTATTACTTTATGAAATAGTATTGAATTTAAAAAAACAGATAATAAACAAAAAAAAGAAAATATTATGCTTTATGTTTGAGCAGTTGATAAAAGAAAGTGAATTGATAAAATACTTGAAGCTGTAGATGAATTAGATTTTATTAAAAATAATTGGAAATTTATTATAATTTGAGATTGAGATATTTATAATGATTTAAAATGAAAATATAATAATAATTTTTATAATTTCTTATGAAGGTTAGATAATAAAGAGGTTATTAATTATTATAAAAAATCAAAGATTGTATTTATACCAAGCTTGTGTTTTGAATCTTTTTGACTAGTAGCTTTGGAAGGAATTATATATGATAATATTGTTTTATGAAATAATATTTGATGAATTCCAGAAATTATTTCTAAAGATAATATTTTTAATACTTTAAATAAAAATGAAATTAAAAATAAATTGATTGATATTTTAAATAATTTTGATTTTTATTATATAAAATCACAAAAACAAAAAAGTATGTTTTTGGAAAAAAATAAACTTTATTTTGATAATTTATTAAAGATATTAAAAAAATAATTTATCTTTCAAGTATTTTATTGATTTTAACAATTAATTTTATTAAATTATTAGGGAATAATAAAATAATTAATTGTGCACATAATCATTTAATTTTTGAAGGATAAAACTTAAAATATTTAAAATATATTAGAAAGGTATTTATTTTTTGTTTAAGTCTATGTTTTCTTGTTATACTTCAACTTCTTACTCTATATTTTATACTATATTCCTGTAAATTATCAAATTTAGATACAGTTCATATTTTTAACCATAAGTCATAATCTTCAATATATAAGCATTTTTTATCTTTACAATAGTTTCATATTTTATTTAAAATATTTTTTCTCATAATTATAGTTGGATGAGAAAAATGATTTCATTGTAATATATGATTTCTAATATTAGAATCTCATCATCTTTTTAATTCTCTAGTTAATTCTTTTCAATTTTCATCAATAAATATACTTCAAGTTCAACAAAGTCAATAATCAGGATTTTTTTCCATAAAACTAACTTGTTTTTTTAATTTATTTATATCACACCATATATCATCATCATCTATTCTTGCTATATATTTTCATTTAGCAATTTTTAGTCATTTATTCAATGATTTTGTAAGTTTTAGATTTTCTTTATTTTTTATATAAATAATTCTGTTATCTTTATAACTTAATATAATTTTTTCTACATTATCTGTTGAACAATCATTTATAATAATAAATTCAAAATTATTATATGATTGACTTAAAACTGATTCAATAGATTCTTTTATATATTTTGATCAGTTATATGTTGCAAGGATTATCGAAACTAGAGGTGTTTTCATTATATTTTTATCCAATTATTAGGTATAATATCATTCGTATTAACTTTTTTATTATTAAACCATTTTTTAGGTGTTATAACAATTTTTCATTTATTATTATTTAACCATGCTCCCCACCAAGAAAAACTACTATTTGCAATAATGTTATGTTTACAAGAACTCATTAATTTCATGTCTTTCCAAGAATTATCTCAAGTATTTCAATCTATAAAATAAGCATTTTTGATATTAAAATTTTCTTTTACCCAATTAATATCATCTGATAAGAAAAAAAAGACAGGATTTTTAATTTTTTCTTTAATTATTTTTATTGCATTATTATAATATTCTAAATTACATGTTCAATGAAAACTATTAGCATTTTTATTTGTGATATAATCTCATCTTCTAATATGAATACTAACAGAGTTTGATTTATTTATTTCTTCTTCAATTTTTAAATTTTTTTTATCATCAAATTTTGGGAATGTAAAATCTTTTCTAATAACTTTTTCTATATTTTTAAAATACTTTTCAGTTTGAAAATATCATTCAATATATCATTCTTTTATTTCTAAAAAATCTTTATCAAAATTAAATTGTTTTTCTATATAATATTTTTTATCTCTTTTTATTATTCATTTATTTATTAATATTTTTTTTATTTTTCATAAAAAGTTATTTGTATATCATTTATATTTTTTAATTTCAAGATTTTCAGCTTTTTCATAGTTTAAATTGAATAAATCTAGTTCAAATGGTCTGAAATAAGTTTTATAATCACTTAGATCAAGTTTAAAGTCAATATTATTTTTTGTTGATAATGCTTTTATATAAGCATACTGAAACATTTGGTTTCAAAGTCATCATGTTATTTTTTGTATAAGCATTTTATATTTTTATGTTATTAATAATTTCTTTTGCTTCTTTATAATTTTTTTTCCACCATTTAGATTTTTCAATTTTTTCAATTTGTTTTTTATTGAATCTATATTTAATTACTTTAGCAGGATTTCATACAACAATGGAATATGCAGGTACATCTTTATTAACAAAACTATTTGCTCATATAACAGCTCAATTTCATATTGTTACTCATCTTCTTATTATTGAATCAACTCATATCCATACATCATTTCAAATTATACAATCTTTTTTTGTTAATTCTTCATATGCATTTTCATAGAAGATGCTATTTGTTGAAATATTTGATAATTCGTGTTCTCACATACCTATACTAACATTATTTGCTATTGAACAATAATTTCATATTGTAGTTTTTGTAATAAAAGTATTATATCATATATAGGTATATTTTCATATATTAGTTTCTTTATCAAATTTTACTGATTTCATTATATTTATGTTATATTTAATTTTCATTAATTTAACTTTAATATAAAAAATTATTTTATAAATAGGTTTTAATAAGATGTTTACAAAAAACATTGTTTATATATTTAGATAAATAAAATATTTTATTAATAATAATTATATTCTTTTAAATTTAAAAGATATTTTTTTTCAATTTTTTTATTAGATAAAGTAAAAGATTCATTTATTTTCCTTTTTTGTTTACTAGAGTATTCTAAATTTTCCTTTTTTTTATTTTTATAAAAAAAAGATTCTATTTTTT
>CAZJHB010000067.1:0-7075 GCA_964545685.1 uncultured Candidatus Peribacteria bacterium
TTTTTTCTCAATATCATATTAATTCAAGTTCTTTATTATGATATTTTGTAATAGCGGTTCTTGATTTATAAGTTCATATATCAATTATTCAAATTATTTCTGGTTTAATTTTTTTCTTAGTAAAATTCATAATTTTGATTTAAGCTAATAAAGTACTCCGTAGCGTAGCGAAGAAGGTTTAACTAACTATTTTTTTTCAAATTTTTTGTAATAAATTATTTCATTCATTTATATCTCATATTCAAATAAGAGCCATAGCTAAATCTTCAGTTATTAATTCATCATTAGGATTCAAATTTAATGCCCTTTTTAAAATACTTATACCTTTAGCAGTTTTTCAATCCATAGTATAAGCCCATCATAAATTTCTTAATACTTCTGAATTATTTCACAAAAGTTTGTTTGATTTTTCTAAATATTTTATTGCTTCTTTTACTTTATCTTGAGATAAAAGTAAAAATCATTTTAAATAATTTCAAGTTGCTGATTTTGGATTCAAATTAAGTGCAAAATTAACTGATTTTAATCATTTTGTTAAATCTCACATATATAAATAAATATCTGCTAATTCTTCATATAATCTATAATCTCAATTATATTTTATTATTGCATTTTCTAATATTGTTATACAACTTGAATATTGTTGTTCTATTTTTAAATTTTCTACATTTAGAATAATTTCTTTTATTTTATCCATTATATTTATATTTTTAAAGGCATTATTATATGTTTAAATTCACTATTGTCCTTGTCTTTTTCTGGATCAGCGATTGGAGTTATTAGTATAGGTGACAAAGGATTTTCAAAACTAATACTAATATGAGTAGTCTCTATAACTCAGAGTGTTTCTAAAAAATATATAGAGTTTATTCAAATTATATTATTTTCTCATTCTATAGATCATACTAATGTTACGTTTCATTCTCCAATTTGAGTTTCTGATGTTTCTAGTTCAATTCATCTTTCTGAGGAAAAACTCATTTTGATAGAATAATTATTTTCACGACTTACTAAATTTATTTTTTTAAGAGCTCAAATTAAATCAATTCTATTAATTTCTGCTTTTGTTGAAAATTTTTCAGGAAAAAAACTAGAATAATCAGGAAATTTTCAATTTAATAATCTAGAAAAAATTTTTGTATTTCAAGTTAAAAAAGCTATTTGACTATCTGCAGAAATTATTTTTATATTTTCTCAAGCAGAAATTATATTTTTTATTTGATTAGCAGTTTTACTTGGTATTATCTGAGAAAAATTATTATTTACTTCTTCTGCTAATGTAGTATTATATTCACTAAGTCTAAAACTATCTGTTGAAGCAAAAATAACTTTATTTTTTTCAATTTTTACAGCTAGTCAAGCAAGAGTTGGTCTTATATTTCATTCTGCAGCTGAAAATAAAGTTTTTTCAATAGATTTTTTTAAAATTTCTCATTTTATACTAAGACTTGTTTCTTCTCTTATTGAAGGTATTAAAGGAAATTCATTAGCTTCTATTCATTTTATTTTTAAATTAGATGAGGCTGTTGTAATTTTTATACTTTCGTTTTTAATAAGTTCTATTTGTATTTCATCATCAGTAATTAATGCAACATAACTAGTAAAAAGTTTACTAGGTATACAAAAAGCTCATTCTGAAGATATTTCCATTCACTGCGAAATAACTTGTTCAATAGCCATTTCTAAATTGTTAGAAGTTAGAACAATATTTTTAAAATTAACTTTTAGTAGTATATTTTCTAATATTGGAGTTGTTGTAATAGATGCAGTGGCATAATTTACAATATCTAAACCCTTTTTTAATTCTTCTGTTTTTATCGTAAATTTCATATTTATTTATTATTAATATTTATAGTTAAAATTTACTTAAAAAAGCTATAAAATCAAGCGAATATTTATTTTAATGTTAAAAACTTTTTGTTGATATTAATGTTTTATTTAAACATTAATATGTTAAAAAGTCAATGGTGATTTTTTGAATAAATTGAGATAAAATGATATTATTAATAAGATTTATTTATTTTTAAAAAATATAATTTATTTTTTTTATGATATTAAAAACCAAAATAAAATTATCAATGTTAGTACTAGTGTTTCAAATATTTTTATCACAAAGTGTAGAAGCAATAGATATAACTAGTAATACGACAATAAGTACAAATACGACTTATGATAGTGTTGTAATAAAAAATTGAGCAACGTTAACTTTAAATGCTGAATTGTTAGTAACTTGAGATATGACAATAGAGAGTGGTTGAATATTAACACATTCTTTAGTAACAAGCACAGATTTTAATTTATTAGTAGATTGAATTTTGGATATTCAATCATGATGAAAGATAGATATGACTTGAAAATGAAAATCATCAACATGAGGTTGAGATTCACAACGGTATTGATGAACTTATTGATGAAAATGACGGCATACTTACAAGGAAGTTTATTGAGATATATATAATCCTTTGGAAGTATGATCATATTGACGGTGAGGTTGATATCGGTGATGATGATTAGTACGTATGACAGTATGATGATTAATAAATAATGGAAGTATTTTAACAAACTGAACGAATTGATCACGGTGAAGATGAAGTTGATGAGCTATAAATATAATGGTAAATGGTAATTTAAGTTGAGCCTGAATTTATGAAGCCAATTGATGAGAATGTACAAATAATTCAGTATGAGATTGATGATGATGAAGAATAGCTATTAAGTATTGAAGTATAAGTGATTTAAGTATATTAAGAAATAATATATCAGTAAAATGACCAGCAACAGCTTGAGAATGAACAATATACTTGAAAAATAATACTAATTGAGATGAGTATTTAATAATAAAATGAGATGGATGAAGTCGGTGAACAACAATATCAAATGTAGATATAAGTAGTTTAGAAGAATTAGAAGTAAATGGAGCTAGAGTAACAATATGAGCGATGAGTTGAACAATATCATCAGATATTTTAAATTTAGATAATGGTTTTTATTTATCAATAAGTAGTTCAGATTTAATATTTGATTGAGATTTATCTTTATGATGATGAACACTTTCAATATGATGATATTTTGACGTAAATTGAAATTTAAGTACAAATGGAACAGCAGTTACTTCAACAACAAATTGTGATATATCTTGAGATATTTCTTTAGTATGATGAAGTTTAACCTGTCCAGTTTTAACTTGAGATTGAATATTTAATGCAGACTGAACAACAGTAAATTCGACTACAAGTATAACTCATCCATGATTAATGAGTTTAACTGGATGAACTTTAACAACTTTAACATTAAGTAATAGTGGTTGATTATCACAAGATTGATGAACTATAAGTGTAATAGATTGATTATTTTGATTAAATGTAAATCAAACAAGTTGAACAATTAATTCAACAAATTTATTAGTAGATTGATATTTAGAATCATGATGAACAGTAAATGGAGCAAAATTAATTGATATAAAAATAGTGCTTGAACAATAAGTACACCAACTTTAACAGTAGATTGAGATTTATCTAATAGTTCAACAATAAATACAACAACTATAACAACAGTTTGAGATTTGAGTAATAGTTCAACAATAAATTCAACAACTTTAACAGTAACTTGAGATTTAAGTACAAGTTGAACAATAAATAATCATTGAGTTATAACAGTACCATGAAATATGACAATAGAAAATGGTTGATTATTAACTCACTGAGCAGTTTCAGCATCAAGTTTTAATTTATTAGTAGATTGAATTTTAGAAATAAATTCATGATGAAAAATAGATATGACTTGAAAATGAATATCATCTATATGAAATTGATCAACACGGATGTGATGAAGTTATTGATGACAATGACGGAATAATTGAGATGCATTATATTGAGATGTTTATAACCCAATAGAAGTATGATCATATTGACGGAGTACATCTTATAGATGATGATGATTAGTTCGTATGACAGTTTGAAATTTAATAAATAATGGTGAAATATTATCAAATGGTACAGATTGAAGTCGGTGAAGATGAAGTTGATGAAGTATAAATATTTTAGTAAATAGTAATTTAAGTTGATCTTGAATTTATGAAGCAAATTGATGAGAATGTACTAATAGTTCAGCATATGATTGATGATGATGAAGAATAGCAATAAAATATTGAAGTGTAGATAATTTAGAAGAATTAAAAAGTAATTCATTAGCAACTTGACCAGCAACTGCTTGAGAAGGTACTATATATTTTATAAATAATACAACTTGAGATGAATATTTATTAATTAAGTGACATTGATTACTTTGAAATAAAACATGAGTATGAAATTCATATACAGATTATTATTTCTCTACTATAGAAGTAACAGATGGTGCTAAATTGTATCAAATGTGAACAGAAGATATATTTGCTGATATGTGTATAATTGGTTGAGATGTTGTATGAGAAATTGATTCAAATATTAATTGTGACTGAAGTGTAAGTTTTAGATATTATGATTTAAGAGCTTCTTTAACTAATTTTTCTTTAGTTAATAGAAAATATGAATATTCAATTGAATGACCAGAATGATGATTTACTGTAATGTGAACATCAAATTGAGTAGTAAATTGAAATTGAACAATAAGTAATAGGATAAAATTTACAAGATTATGAACTTATACAATAACATTTGATTTATATGATTGAAATGAAGAAGATTCTGAAATATTAGAAACAGTTATAAAAAATGTTACAATTAGAACAGAATAATATTTTTTTATAAATAGAAAAAGTAGTAAATTAATAATAATTTACTACTTTTTTAATTAAACATAAAATATATAAAAAGTCAAGGTTATTTTGTTGAATAAATTGAGATAAAGTGATATAATATATAGAAGTTTATATATTTTTTTTATTCTATGTTAAAAACAACAAACAAAAAATGATTTACGATGGTAGAATTAATTATAGTAGTGCTAATTTTATTAGTATTATGAATAATAGCTTATTTAAGTTTAACTAAATATACAAAGGTTTCGAGAGATTCAACAAGATTAGCAGATATCAAAAGTATAAGGACTTCTTTAGAATTATTTTCCTTAGATACTTGAAAATATCCTAAACCAGATAATGGAATAGAAGTAAGTTATTCTTGAGATTTATTACGGACACAATGAACAGTATGAGATAATGTATTTAGAAATATCTCAGAAAATTTAAATAAAAAACCAATAGATCCATTATTTGAAACAGAATATGTTTACTCAATAACAAATATGAGAACTGAATATGAAACAATGTGAGTCTTTGAACAACAATTAAGTTTTGAAAATAATAATAATTTAATTTTAGAAAAAGCAGAAGCATTAGAAAAATATTATATCAAAGTAGAGTGAACTTATAACGGTTTATATGTTATGACGCCAAACATTTTATTTCCAACTCCAAGTATAATCAATTGAGAGGTTTATGAAGAAATTGATTTTGTAGATGAATTAAGTTTAATAAAATCTCAAGTAATTACCTGAGGTGATAATGTACCAGATTTATGAGTTCATCAAATGGTATCAGTAACTTGAGCCTTAGATTTGAATATTCAGACATGATCTGTAGTTAATGAAAATTCAAGTACAGATGACAAAATCTTAGCTATTAATTTATTACAAGAAGCTTATTTTTGAAGTAGTGTAGAGAATGAAGAATTATATAGATTAGTATTAACTAGAGTAACAGAAGTAGAAAAATTAGATTTAGCGAATCGGATTTTTGGTTGAGATTTTAGTTGATGAATGATAGTAGATTTATCATGTATAATAGATTGAAAAATAGTAGAAAACGGTAGTACAGTAAAAACATATAGTGAAAATAATATTGATAAGTTAGAAACTTATGATTGTGAATCAGTATCACAAATAAGAACTTGTGAAAATACAATATTAGATTGAGAAGAAATTTATCAATATTCAAGTTGTGTAAAATGAGAAGCATCAAATTGTACTTCACAAAGTAAAACATATAATGAACATTCTTATATTTTACCAGGTTTGACTCATTTAGAAACATTATGAGATATAGAAGGGGAAGTTATAAGTCAACAAGTGAGCGAAAATAATTGAACTTATGTATATAGTTTAACAGATAGTTTAAGTTGTAATGATGGAAATTTTATCAACTTTAATGAGTCAGAACCGAATTTGATATTGTGTGACATTTGATATGTAGCTGTATGAAATGAATGTGTTTTTTGATGAGAATTAGAAATCACATCTTGAGATATATTAATTTGTCCATTATGTTCTGAATAATTTATATTACCCAATTTTAATAATATTTATATTTTAACCAAAAAAAATTATGAAAAAGGTATTAATTTTATTAATGATATTATCATTAACAATAATAACATGATGTTGAAAAGAAGAAGAAACATCAGAAGTAAAAACAAGTGAATGAGAATTTACTTGAACAAAAGAATTAGAATGAGATTCTAGTTTAAAAGAAACAGAGAATGAAGCATATAATAAAGTCATAGAAGAAAAATGAACTTTAAAACATGCTACAGAGGAAGAATTAGATGCAATAATACAAGAAAATATTGATAAGGTAAATACACCTTCAAGTAATTATCCATTTTTTAAACAATGAACAATTTTTCCGTGAGATATGTTAGCAATTAAAGAAGCTGGATGAATGGAGGTAACAAATTGACAAATATATTTAGTTTGATTATGAGAAAAATATAGTGAATTTAATACTTTGTTATCAGAAGAGGAAAAAGAATTAAGTTTTTATAGAGAGACTTGAGAATATGCCTTTTATTATACAGATATGAGCAAAGATGAAATCTTAAATTTAATTAAAAGTAAAATTTGAAATTATGAAGTGTTATATAATCAAGAAGAATTTGTAGTATTAGAATTAAAAAAAGATTGAGTAACTTATAATATCCAAATTCAGTTACCGAATTTAGATAATACCCAAAGAGATGAATTAGATTTTATCTTGTCTGTGTTGAGTAAAAATAAGGTAATAATAACAGTCTTTGAAGAATAATTAATAAAAATTTAATAAACTAAATAAATAAAAATAATAATTTTTCATTATGAGAAC
>CAZJHB010000068.1:0-7068 GCA_964545685.1 uncultured Candidatus Peribacteria bacterium
AATGACATCGTTTTTTACTCAAATATTTTATATTGTTCTTTTAAAACATTCTCAACACTTTCTCATTTCAAATACCAGTCCCAATTCATATAATCATCATATGTATAAGTTCAAGCATTTTCTATTATATATGGGTTTTTATGTATTGGTAAGTGTAAATGATAATCTGTATAACTTTTATCTGGGACACCTGTAGCTCATATATTTCATATATTCTGTCATTTTTTTACTACCATTCATTCTTTTATATTATCATAGATATCACTTAAATGAGAATAAAAAACTACATCTCATTTACTTGTTTTTAACCAGACTTGATTACCTCTAAGTATATCTAAATTTTTTATCTTTACTTCATCAGTTATATCATTTCCAAAAACTAAATTATCATAATTATCCCACTCAAATCCTGATACAACTCTAACAATTATTCAATCATCAAGAGCCCTTACTTCATCTCAATAATTTCAATCAAAATCCCATCAATGGTGTATTCAATCTGTATAACTAGACCTATAAGGCCTTCAAGAATTAGGAACTTTTGATCAAAGAGTTGGTAATTTAATTCATTCAACTGGAATTAAATATTTTTCTTGTCTTGCATTTAAAATTTGTGTTACAACTTCTATATTATATTCTGCTTCTTGAAATAATCTATTATTTTTTAAATATATATAATAATTAACTCATAAAGATTCAGTAAAATCTCATTTATACTTAGATAAATTTTCTTTTTTTTCTTCTAATCAATTTAAAACTGCTTCTAAAGTATCAGTAGAATAATCTATTAAACTCTCATATATATCATACTCACTAATAATATTAAAATTCATAGAATATACTTTTTGATTTAATTCATTTTCAAGGTATAAATATGAACTATCACAATCACTATCAAAAAATCTTATATCAAATAAATATAAATTGCTATAATTATTAATAAAATCTGAATACATATCACAAGAAGAAGTAATTTTGTAATTACTAAGATCTACATCAGAATTAAAACCTATTTTTGTATCTTTTAATGATAAAGAATCTGGATAAATAGTATTAGTTAATTTAAAAGATAAGCTTATATTACTTCAAGTAGAATTCGCTCAAAATACTATTGAATAGCTAAAAAACACTGAAAATAGTAATATAAAAAAACTTAGTATACTATAAATTAATATTGAATTTTTTTTCATTTATTTAAATTAAATTTTATTTTTTATTTTTATATCATGTAATTTAAAAACGAAAAGATTTTATTAAAAAAATGATTTTTTTCAAGATTTTTTTTAAAAATAATTTATAAAATTAAAAAAATATTTATTATATTTTTTTATAAATATCTCACCTTGTATCTATTGCAACTATTTTATTTCATGAAGAATTTATAATAAAAACTATCCTAATTTTTCATTTTCTTATTCTATAATAATTTTTATATCATTTCAATTTAGAAAAATCATATCAAGAAAAATTATTATCAACAATATTTTCAATAATACTTTTAATTTCATTTTTATAAGGATTTTTTTTTATATATTTTTCCCAATTTTTAGTCATACTTAATTGTTTTTAATAAATCCGATGCTTTTGCAGGTTTATCAAAAACAAATTCATAATCTTCAATTTTATCATCACTAAATATTCAAGAATTATTGATTTTTTCATATTCTTGAATAGTTAACTTTAAAACAACAGAAGATTTGGTTTTTTCTAATATTTGTGGCATATAAATTATATAAAAATATTATATATTACTTAATTATAATATTTTTATATCAAAATACAAATTTTTATATACTTTTTATATATTTCAGATAATATTTATATTACAATCCTTATCTTTTTCAATTAATCTATATACTTTTATATTATTAAATCACTTCTCTTTAAGATATAATCAATGAACATTAGACAATACTCATTTTTCGCAATATAGTAAATATGTTTTTGACTGGTCCAATTTTGGAAATTTTGAATTTAAATCATAAAAAGGAATTTCTAAAATATTAATATTTTTATCTAGAACTAAAGGATTAGATTTTTTAAAACTATCTTCTCTAATATCAATAACTATATCTTCTGGTTCTAGAAAAAAACTTACTTCTAATTCTTCAGTCTCTCAACTATTATATTTTTCCATCATATTTTTCACAAATTCAATTTTTTTATTTTCAAAAGCTCTCAATAAAACATCTTTTCAAATATTTTCTTCTTCTTTTAATATATCTTCTAATTTTGCTCAAGTTGCTGGTTTATCTGAAATAACTCAACAATATTCTGGCATATTACAAGCAAAATTATATGTTCAAATTTGCATAGAAGTATTTATTATTTCTTGCTTATCTAGTGATATTAATGGCCTTAATACTAATTGATCTGATGCTTTATCTATAACAGACATATTTTTTAATGTTTGACTAGAAACTTGTCATAAACTATCTCATTTAACAATTGCATAATAATAATTTTCTGCTACCATAGATGCAATACGCAACATAAATCTTTTTAATAAAACTCATCTAAATCTATGATTTACTTTTGTTAATAATTCTTTTATTATTTCTTCAAAATTAATACATATAAATCTTGCATCTTTATGTGCAACTCAAAAATTTTTCCAAAGATAATATGAAACCTGTTTTACTCACATTTCGTGAGCTGTTCATCAAAGATTAAAAAACAAATAATCAACTTGACATCATCTTTTTATCATTGAATAAGTACTTACTCAAGAATCAAATCATCAAGAAATCAAACTAATAACTTTTCCTTGAAATCATACTGGATAACCTCATATTCAATATTCAATATTTTTTATAATAGAAAAATTTTTATCTTTTACATCTATTTTTACTGTAATTTCAGGATCTTTAAGTTGAACTTTGGAATTATTTGAAAATTTATATAATCATCCTCAAATATACCTTTCTAAATCTATTGATCTAAAATTATGATTTCCAGATCTCTTTACTCTAACAACAAAAGTTTTATTATCTATCTTATCCAAATAATATTCTTTTGCTTTCTCAAAAATATAATCAAATATTTCATTTTCTTCATCAGGTAATAAAAAAGTTTCAACTTCCAAAATTTTCAATATTCAAGGAATCTTTTTCAAAATTTCTAATGTTTTTTCATTTTTAGATTCTAAATTTATAATATCCCAAGTTCAAGAAAGTTGACATGATATATTATAAAAACTTAAATGTCTTTTTATATTATTTTTCAACATTAATATTGTTCTCTTTCTCACAGGTTTAGATTTTATACTAATTTCTGGAGATATTTTTATTATATATTTCATATGTTTTTAGTTTTTAATAAATCTTTCCTACCTTAAAATCTTTAACCCCTTCCCCTCGTACCTCGGGGGATTCCCCTTAAAAAGGGGAAAAATTATTCCTATTTTAATCCTTCACTATCATAATTACTCAATCATCCTCATCAATAGGTAATAAATTATATTTTATATCATTTTCTTCTAGATATTCATATAATCAAACCATTTTATCTTTAAATTTAATAACATCATCTATTATTATTATTCATCAATCTTTTAATTTATCCCAAGATAATTCAAGAAAATCTTTTGTTCTTCTCTTCATTCAATCTATAAAAATAAAATCAAAAAAATCATCTTTCAATTTTGGTATTTCATCCAATGCATTCCCCAAAATCAAATCTATAAAATCATCAAATCATACTTCTTTTATATTATTTAATGCTTCTTTATAAGACTTTTCAGAAAAATCTATACTTATTAATTTTCAATTATTTTTCTTAAGTTCAACTCAAAAATTAATAGCACTAAATCAATTAGCCGTTCATATTTCAAGCATTTTTTTAGTTTTTGAAATTTTTATAAGATCACATATAAATTTACAATTAACTTCTGTTATATTAGGAATATCATTTTCTTTTCAATATTCTCTTAAATTTATCAAAAATTGTTCTATACTCATACTTGAATTTTATTAATATTCTATTAAAATTTTCTACATATTATTCAAGTTATTTTTTTTTACAACAAAAATTTGCCTTTTTTAATAATTTTTATTATAATAATTTCGTTTTATTTTTAAATTATAATTTTTAAATTATGAAAAAGTCTATTAAAAAAGCTATATACACTACAGTTTGATTAAGTTCTTTAGCTTTAACTAATGTAAATGCTGCAATGCAATATGACCAAACACCAGTTGATGAAAGACTTAAAGGTACTGATAATACATTGGATGTTGTATTACAAAATTGGTTATCATGGTTAACAGGTTTTTTATATTTTATAGCAATAGCTATGATGATATGGGGATGATTTAATATATTAACTGCTTGATGAGAAGAAGAAAAAGTAAAAAAATGAAAAACTATACTTATGCAAGCTGCTGCTTGATTAATAGTAATATTCTTAGCAAATTCATTAATAAGCTGGATTATTACTTTATTATTTAATCAAGCTTAGTAAATTAAAGAATAAAAAAATTGTCATTTTAAATGACAATTTTTTTTTATTCGTATATTTTAAAAATCTAATTCTTGGTCATCTTCATTTTTAGAAAATGATGAAAGTCATCGTACTCAGAATCATATAACAAATCAAACTACTGTTGACATTGAAACTAAAATATAAGTAGATGATGAAAACCATAAAACATAAGCAGGGTAAGCCATAACCATATTTTCTATTAGTAATACTGCAAATACAGCTAATCAAAAAAACATTAATATTTTGTTCATAATTTAATTTTTAATTTTTAATTCAATAGTATTATAACAATAAAGATTTATTTTTCAAAAAAAATATAATTATTTGATTTTTTTTATTTTTCTTTTATTATTTTATTGGCTTAATAAAAGTACCGTTTTTTAAAAAATAAAAAGATATAATGCAAAATAAATTAGTAGAATTAAAAGATTTATTTATTTCAAATCTAAAATTAGTAAAAAATAATGAAAAATTAGAAAAGCTTGAAAAAGATTTTTTATGAAAAAAATGAAAATTAAATGGAATTTTAAAATGAATAAAAGATTTATCAGTAGAAGATAAAAAAATTATCTGACCTGAAGCAAATAAGTTAAAAATATTTATTCAATGAGAATTAGAAAAAAAATCTCAAGAATTAGAAGATCTAAAATTTAAAAACATAGAAAAAGATGAAAAAATTGATGTGACAGCTCAATTTGCTTCTGAAAATCTTTGACATAAACATCCAATAAGTATAACTTCTAAGTTACTAGAAGATATATTTATTTCACTATGATTTAAAATTGAAGATGGTCCTCAAGTAGAACAAGAAGAATATAATTTTGATAAATTAAATATACCTGATAATCATCCTGCAAGAGATGTTTGGGATACATTTTGGATCTCTGATAGAATTAACAAAAATAAAAAAACTGGTGATAAATATTTACTTAGAACTCATACTTCCCCTGTTCAAGTTAGAACTATGCTAAAATGAGAACTACCAATAAAAATAGTAGTTCCTGGTAGAGTATTCAGATATGAACAAGAAGATGCAAGACATACTTGTAATTTTTATCAACTTGAATGACTTATTGTTGGTAAATGAGTAACATTTGGTGATTTAAAATGGACACTAGATACTACTATGAAAAAACTATTATGAGAAGACACAAAACTTAGATTTAGACCTAGTATTTTTCCTTTTACTGAACCAAGTGCTGAAATAGACATTAGTTGTCAATTATGTAAATGAACTTGAGAAGTTGCTGGACAAAACTGTAAAATGTGTTCTGCTACTTGATGGGTTGAATTACTTTGAGCATGAATGGTACACCCAAAAGTATTAAAAGATTGTTGAATAGATCCAGAAGTTTATTCATGATTTGCTTTTGGAATATGAATTGATAGAATTGCAGCTCAAAGATTTTCAGTAAATTCTAGTAGAATGTTTTACCAAAGTAAACTTAAGTTAAACGAACAATTTTAATTTATTTAAGGAAAGTCTGAAAAAGTTACATCTATAAAAAAATAATTTATGCTTGAATATTTTTTAATTTTTGGCTTATCTTTAATATTGTCTATAACAATAACTTTTATATTTACAAAAATTTTTTACAAATATAACATATTAGATAACCCAACAAAATACAAAAAGAAAAGAAAACCAATCCCATATTCTATGGGTGTTGTTTTTTTTGTTTGTTTTTTATTGATTAGTTATTTTTTTGTTGATTATAATTATAAATTATGACTTATTTGGGTATTTGGTTTTTTTGTAACAGCTATTAGTTTTTTAGATGATATGCTTAATGTTAGCCCAAAAATAAGACTAATAATACAAATTATTATTTGATCAATAATTTGAATTACTTCAATAAAAATATGATATATTAGTAATATTTTTGGTTGAATCATTAATCTTGAAACTTATCACTTTAATATATTTTGACAAACAATATACACAATTCCACTTTGGTTTACAATAATATGGTATGTTTTTATTTTTAATGCTTTAAATTGGACTGACTGAATTAGTTGAAATACATCATGATTATCTATTATATCTTTTGGTATTTTGTTCTTACTTTGAGTAATTCTATATAATAGAGATAATTATTATTGAGGTATAGAAAATGCTATTTTTATAATGAAAATATGTTTAATTTTAGTAGGAATATTAATCCCTTTTTGGTATTTTGATATCAAAGAAAAAATTTTAATGTGAGATTCATGAACTATGTTTCTTGGTTTTATGTTAGCTACATTAGCTATAATTGCTTGAGGTAAAATTGCTACTGTTCTTGTAGTTTTTGGAATTTATTCAGTTGATGCTGTATATGTAATATTTAAAAGACTAATAAATAAAAAAAATCCTCTTTCATGAGATTTTACTCATCTACATCATAGATTATTAAAAATATGAATGACTAAAAAATGAGTTTTAATGCTTGTTTATTCTCTATCGTTTTTATTTGGATTGACTTGACTATTTCTTGATAGGACATGAAAAATAATAGTATTTTGAATTATTGTGATAATAGTAGTATTTATAAATAGAATTGTTGAAATAATACTAAAGAAAAAGAAGTTTTTTCATAAGTAAA
>CAZJHB010000069.1:0-4074 GCA_964545685.1 uncultured Candidatus Peribacteria bacterium
TTTTTTCAATAAATAAAAATAAATTACTCATATTAAATAATTAACAATGAGTAATTTATTTTTTTAACATTTTTAAACTCTATATATTAAACACATCAACTACCTTTCCATTTATCTTAATATTATCATCATCAGTCAATATTATTGGCTTATGAAAATCATCCTTTGATTCAGGAAGTAAATATATATTTTTACCATCTTTTTTATATTTTTTAAGAGTAGCTCAACCATTAACAATAAATAGAAATGCTTCATTAGAATTAGTATTTACTTCATCTGTTTTTATAAGTACATAACTTCAATTTTCTATATATTTTCATTTTATTTCAAAATTATTCATAGAAGTTCATTCAACCTTTAATATAAAATATTTCTTATAATCAGATCAAATTATTTTTTTAGAAATTGGTAAAACTCAATAAAGAAGCTCAGTAGCATTAACTAATGGCGTTCATGCATTAGCATATCATAAGATAGGAATATTAAGAGTAGATTGAAAACCTATATTATTCCCAAGAGTAATAGATCTATATCATCTACCTCTAGTTAAAAATCACTTTTTTTCCAAAGTTTCTAAATATTGTACAACTCCCCTTTTTGATTTTTGTTTAAGTAAAACAGTTAATTCTTCAATTGTTGGAGATTTTGCATTTCTAGATATAAAATCAGTAATTACATCTAATACTTTTTGCTGTTTTTCTGTAAGCATAATGAATTTTTACAAATTAAAGTATATATCCACAATATATACTAAAAAATATTAATGTCAAATTTTTTTTTCTTTTTAATTATAAATAATATATTGCAAATATAAAAAAAATAATTAAACTTTTAATTAATTTATTGTATTGAAATATAACCAATTATTATATTGAAATAAAACTATTTATTTTTAATGTTAAAAATTACTAATTAATTTATAAATAATGAACTATATATATAAAATAATAATAAGTATTATAAGTATAGCTATTATACTAATTTTAATATTTGATACTTTTTTTACAATTAATATTGAAAATTTTGAGAATTATGATTTTTCTATAAATAATATTTGAAAATATAGCTTAATTCAAAATAATAATGAATTTTTTTTAAATAATAATATTCAAGATACTGATATTATTTTAAATCAATTTTCTAAAACTAGTAATGTAATAACTATAGATTGAGAATATGGTATAAATGAAATTGAAAATAATATTGAAATAAATATTGAAAAATGATTATATTTATTTGAAAATAATGAAGTTTTTAAAAATATTATTATAAAATGAAAAACATTTCAAATTGATAATATATGAATCTGAAGTATTTTTATAAATGCAAATGATGAAAATAAAATTCTAATATTTTCTATTAATTCAATATTAGATTTAAATATAATAAATCCTGAAAGTAATGAAAATGTAGATTTAAAAATATTCCCTCACTCTTATTTAATTTTAAATAATACAAAAATTTTAACTTCTAATTTAGTTAAATCATTAAATAATTCAGATACTCTTAAAATCTCAAAAGTATTACAAATTACTTTTTTTAATGAAAAATTTATTACAAATAATGAAGTAAATAAAAATTTACTTACAATAATGAGTGTTAAACAAGAAGAATATGAAGAAAATTTAAATATAATTATTAAATATTTAAAAAATAAATTAAATTCAAAATACAAATTAGATATTAGTAATTTTAAAATATGAAATTTTTCTAAATATATAGATAAATATCTAGTCTTATTTAAAAACGATGAAAAGAAAAAAATATATTATAAAAATCTTTTATTAAAAAATTTAGTTTTTTTACTTCAAACAAATAAAATAAATATTCAAATACAAAATGAAATAATATCTTATTTAAATAAGATAAAAGAATTAGATATAAATGAATATGAAAATTCTAAAAATTTAATTTATTATTTTTATTTATATTCAAAAAATGATTTAAATAGTAATATAAATACATATGAAAATTTTGCTAAATTAATAGCTTCTATACAAAATAAAGATTATGAGATAAATAAAAATAAAATATTATTAACAAATATATATAATAATTTTGATTTTGTTGAAGATTTTAATATTTTTCATAGTATTGATGAATTTTTAGAATATTATACAACTGAAGAAGAATTAAACCAAAATAATATAGATTATATTTTAATGTTTTTAGAAAATTTAATTTTAAATAATGAACAATTAAATTACAATTATACTAAAAATATATTAAAAACTACTTGATATTATATAAATATTCTAATAGACTATACAGATTCAGAAAACTGTACTTATTTAAAAACTAATATATATAATATAGTTAAATTACTAAATAATATTAACTTAATTTTAAAAAATAATTTTTTTGAAGTAAATAGAGATGAATATAATCTACTAATTAGAAATAAAAATACTATAAATAGTGATATAATTACTGAATTTAAAAATAATTTTGAAAAATTAAAAAATTATTTTAATATTAATATTATAAAAATAACAAGTGATAATAATTTTGAATTATTAATTGAAAATTACCATAATATAATTAAAAGTTTAGATGAAATAATTTTAGCATTAGATGATAATGAAAAATACAAAAAAGAATATAGTAGTTTTTCTAGTTTATTAAAAGTAGATAGTATAAATGTAAACACTATAGATAGTATAAATACAATTGATAAACTAATTTCATATTTAAATAATTTTAATGGAATATGATTTAATAGTAATACAAAAGTTAATAAACAAAATGAATTATATTGTAAAAAAATAGATAAACAAAATTTAGAAGATAAAACTATGTATTGTTTTGAATTAAAAAATATATCAATAATTAACTCTAATTATGAAAAGATATATATTGATTTTTTATTATTTCCATATGAAAATAATACTATAAGTGATATATATATAACAAAAAATGATGAAACTACTTTTTTATCAAGAACATACAATTTAGATTATCTAAAAGAAAATATGAATGAAAAAATTAAAACTATATCAAATTATGATGATAAATATAAATATGATTTTACAAATTTTTTCATATTAACTTTCAATAATGTTATAGAAGAAAAAGATATTATTACAGAAGATAATAATAATAATAATTTTGAAATTGAAGAAAGTAAAATTATTAGAACATTTAAAAGAAATAAATTATTGTGAGAAGAATGAGATTTTGCTATATTAGATTGATTTTTTGACATTAATTATAATCAATTACAAGTAACAGAAAATAATGAAACTGATAATTATAATATAAATATTACTAATTCTAAAATATTTACAAATATAATAGAAGCAAATAAATCTACTGGATTTGAAATTAATTTAACATGAGAATATATTTTTTCACCAAATCATACTTTTAATAATATTAAACTAAAATTTGTAAATACTAAAGATACAAGAACTTTAAGTTATTTACTTTATGATAATACTATAGATATTAATTCAGAAATAAAAATTACTGATTTTGAAAAAACTATAAAAAAAATGT
This sequence comes from uncultured Candidatus Peribacteria bacterium, assembly GCA_964545685.1. Taxonomy (GTDB): domain Bacteria; phylum Patescibacteriota; class Gracilibacteria; order BD1-5; family UBA6164; genus CAZJHB01. The sequence continues at coordinate 3,499 of CAZJHB010000069.1, forward strand.
TAGAAGATTTTAATTCTATTCAAGATATAGTAGATAATTTAAATTATTATAAAAATAATAATTCTATTAATATTGAATACTTCCCTTCACAAAATATATTTAAAATAGAAACATGAAATATAATAATTCATTTTTCTTCTTGAAAAATTTCTGAAATTTACTACAATTGAAAAACTTTAATCGAAAATTCAATAGATACAATTGAATTAGAAAATATTTTAACTAATTTAAAATAATAATATGAAAAGAAAAAAATATTGAATACAAATTATTTCATTTTTAGCTTTATTTGCTATAATTATTTGAATTATATGAACTTGATTAATAATAATTCTTGGTGATAATAATTCTTCTAATAATACCGAACTTACACCTGAACAATATAAAGAATTAATGGAACAAATTAATATAAATAATACAGGAAGTATAGAAGATAAAACTACAACAAATATTGAAGTTTGAACTTGAAATATTAAAGTTTGAACTTGAACTAAAATAGGAACTTGAAATATAGAAAATAACTAACTTTATAAATACTAACAATATGAATTTAAATATAAGAACAACTTGACCAGC
>CAZJHB010000069.1:4174-7030 GCA_964545685.1 uncultured Candidatus Peribacteria bacterium
ACTGATGAAAAATTAAATAATTTACATACCCATTTAGAAAAATTTAATATATTAGATTTAGAAATTAATGATAAATATGTAAATACTTATTTAGTATGAATTTTATGTAAATATTTAGAAATTGATCTAAATGTTGTTATTGAAAAAATTGAACATATTTTTGAATGAAAATCAATTGAATTAATTGAAAATAATCAAAATATTGTAAAAAATATTTATTCAAATTATGAATTAAAAACTAAAAGCAATATAAAAATAACAAAAATTTGAAATACTAAAAAAACTATTTACTGAAATAAAGCAATAACATACTGAGCAATAGAATGAGGTCTTGATTTTTTTTCAGCTTACCCTATGACTCCTGCTTCAACAATATTAACAGAAATAATCAATTCAAAAAAAGTAAATTATATACAAAATGAAGATGAAATTGCAGTAATTAATTCTGCATTGTGAGCTTCCTTTACTTGAGCTAGATCAATGACCGCAACTTCTGGATGAGGTTTTGCACTAATGACTGAAGCTCTTAGTTTTTCTGTACAAGCTGAAATTCCTGTTACTGTTGTACTAGCTCAAAGAGCTTGACCTTCAACTTGAACACCAACTTATCATGAAGCTTGAGATTTAAACTTTGCTTTAAATCCTACTTTTGGTGATTTTGAACATATTGTAATGTATCCATCTAACTTAGAAGAAGCTTTTTATTATTGATGACTTGCATTAAACATTGCTGATAAATACCAAACACAAGTAATTTTACTTACAGATAAACAAGCAGCAGAATTACACTGAACAATTAATAAATTAGAAGTTCCAAAAATTGATAGATGAATAATATTAGAAAATCCTCCAGAAGATTATAAAAGATATGAATTAAATGAATCTTGAATTTCACCAAGAGTAAAAGTTTGAACAAAAAATTGAGATTTTATAGCTACAAGTTATGAACATGATGAATATTGAAGTACTACTGAAGATTCTGAAATGAAAAAGCAAATGACAGAAAAAAGATTTAAAAAGTTACAAAATTTCTTTCAAAAAGAATGAATTTCAGGATATAAAATAATTAATCCTAGTGCTAAAAAATTATTAATTACTACTTGATTTACAGCTTATACAGCAAAACAATTTGTAGAAAATAATCCTGATTTTGGTCTTGTAATTATAAAAATACTAAAACCATTAAACAATGAACTTAAAAAAGAATTAGAAAAAGCTTCAGAACTTATTTTTGTAGAATCTAATTATTCTTGACAACTAGAAAATTACTTAACAAAAGAATTTTGATTGCAATATATTGAATGATTAAAAATAAGTAATCTTAGAAAATATGATTTATTCCCTTTTTACTTGGAAGATTTTGAAAGTTTAAAGTAAGCTCTCCGACCTTCCGGCACCTCCCGCTAAATCGGAATAGGCTTTCATTAAATCTAAGAGAAGGAAAATTAAAAAATTTGTAATTTTATAAAAATACATATAATTATATGTATAATATTACATAATATTAAAAATTATGACTTTTACATCAGATGAATTAATTTCTTCTACAAAACTTGTAAGAAATTTTTGAACATTTCTTTCTAAAATGAAAAATAATGATATTTCAAAAATCGGAATATTAAAAAATAATGATTTAGAAGCAGTTATGCTTTCAAGAGAAGAATATGATAAAATAATTGAATATATAGAAGATTTAGAAGATATTGCTTTAATTGAAAAAAGAATGAAAAATGATAACTGAACTAAATTTACTCATGAAGAAATGTTAAAAAAATTTAATATTGATTAGAATTAACATTATGTATAAAATTAAGTATCATATACATGTTGAAAAAGATTTAAGTAAAATTGATCAATCTATACGAAAACAAATATTTAATAAAATTGAAAAAATTTCTGAAAATCCAAATATATGAAAACATTTAATTTGAAATTTATCTTGATTAAAAAAAGTTTATGTTGCAAATAAAAAAATTAGAATTATCTATAAAATAATAGAAAATAAAATTGAAATACTTATAGTTGCTATATGAAAAAGAGAAAATAAGCTAGTTTATAAATTAGCATCTAATAGAATTAATAATAATTAAATTAAAATAATATGAGATCTTGATTAAATAATATACAACGGTGTCCTGGATGTGGTGATATATTGATAATTTGAGCAATTAAAAAAGCTTTTGCTGAATTATGAATAGAATCACATAATAGAGTTGTTGTGAGTTGAATTTGATGTAGTTGAAAAGCTAGTCAATATATTGATTGATATGCTGCTGAAACTCTTCATGGTAGAACTTTACCTTTTGCAACTTGAGTTAAATTAGCAAAACCTGATTTAACAGTAATGGCTATGTGATGAGATTGAGATGGATATTGAATTTGAATGTGACATTTAATCCATGCTTGTAGAAAAAATCTTGATATAACATATATTGTTTTTGATAATGAAAATTATGCATTAACTACAGGTCAAGCTAGTCCTACAACACCTATTTGAGCAAAAACAAAAACTACACCTGAATGAAATACAGTTGAACCTTTTAATCCTATATTATTAGCTCAACAGGCATGATGTAAATTTGCTAAGTATGCTGATTCTTCAAAGTTTAATGAGCTTAAAGAAACAATTATAGAAGCTATAAAACATAAAGGTTTCTCTCTTGTTAATGTTTCTCAAGCTTGTCCTAGTTTTAAAAGGTGGTAACCCCTCCCTCTTCCGCTACGCTACAGAGGACTCCCCTTAAAAAGGGGAGAAATATATATCAAATATACTATGGAAATTAAGCATTGAAAAAATAATCTAAATGAAACTATAATAAAATCTATTATATGGAATACTATAATAGATTTATTTAG
>CAZJHB010000070.1:0-2895 GCA_964545685.1 uncultured Candidatus Peribacteria bacterium
TTTGATTTTTTGTACCATGAGAAGAAACTGTTATTAATTTATGAGCAAGATTTTTATATTTTGTAGCTTTGTCTTTTTGATTTGTATGAATTCAAATGGCTACAATTTGAGTTCTTCGTGTAGCATGAAATATGAAAACAGCACTTATATTAACTCTTATTTCTCAATGGGTTTTACAATTTCCTCTTGCTTACATTTTATCAAAACATACTTCTCTATGATTAGATTGAATTTGGATATCAATTTTGGTAACAAATGTAATAATTGCTATAGTGTCATTAATAATTTTTCTTAAATGAGATTGGAAAAATAGTAATCTTACAGAGGATGATAAGATGAAAGAAAATGTATTTGAAGAGACTTCAATAGAAAGGTGATATAGGCATTAAAAAGATATATTAGTATGTTATAAAGGGTTTTAGTCTTTTGTAGTAGAATTTTGATATTTGATTTGAAAAATTAATTGCTTTGTATCATTATAAACTCAAAAGATTTTAACTTTTTTCCAATTTATATTTTGCTAAAATGTTTGATTTTTTTTGTAATTTTATTATTCTTTTTCATAAGTATATAATTAGTGGTATAGTGGTATATAATTTTTATATTAAAAAATATTATTAATGCTTTTATGATTTAATAAAAAATATCATGATAAATAAATTAATCTTTAAAAGATATTGATTTACATTAGTAGAACTCATTGTAGTAATTACAATTCTTGCAATTTTGTGAACAATTGCTTTTATATCGTTACAATGATATTCTTCTCAAGCAAGAGATTCTAAGAGATTATCAGATATTTCAAATATCAAAAAATCTCTAGAATTATTTTCTTTAAATACCTGAAAATATCCAAAACCAGATGATAATTTTACGGTATCGTACTCTTGAGAAGTTTTACGGTATCAATGAACAGTTTGAGACCAAGTATCAACAAATTTATCAAGAAACTTAAATGAAAAACCTATAGATCCAATAACAGAATCAGAATACATATATTCAACAATCTATAGTCAAACAGAATATGAGGTTTTAGGTTTATATGAATCAGATTTGATTTGAATGGATAAATTCAAATCACCCTTTGTAGCTTTAGCGAAGAAGGGGATTATTTCTACTACTAATGCAACCACACAAAACTACCCTAAAATAGATTGAAATTATAACTGAATTTATATAAAAACATCAAGTTTTTATGTTCCAACACCAAGTATAATTAATGGAAATATATGGTGAGATATTGATTTTTTTGGTAATTCAATATTTTTACAATCACAAGTTATATCATGATGATTTAATATTCCTTGAGTAAGTACTTGATCATTAAATATAAGTTTATCAGTTTATACATGATCAATAACAGAAGATTCAACAGATGAAGAAAAGGTAGCTTTGGTAGAATCAATTCAAATAGCTTATAGTTGATCACAATTAGCTAGTGATACAGCTTATGCAGATATTTTATCAAGAACAAGTACTTGAGAAATAGTAGATTTTGTAGATATAGTAATATTGAATAGAACTGAATATACAAGTAGTAATATATGATGATGAGAGATAATAAGTGATTGGGATATAATAACAGCATGTTCTTGAGCTGATACATGAGATGTTATATATGAATCAACAAATTCTAGTGATGATACTTGACTTACTTGTGAATATGATATAGCAGTATGTAGTTGAGAATGAACATGATATATAATATCATCATGTAATGTATGAGCAATGATAGCAAGTGCTGATTGGACTTTATCATGATGAGAATACTTTCAATGGTGAAGAAATAAATGATTTCTTTATGGTGATACTATAACACAATCATCAAAAATAGCTAATGCAAGTTATGATGTAAATAATGATATATATTTATTTGTTAAGAATTCATATAATTGGTTAGTAAATCAAGATGATAATTTATGGTGAGATAATAATTGATCTTGAACAGATGAACAAAGACAATGACCATGTCCTACTTGATACCATGTACCAAGAACAATAGAGTGGCAAGGTATAGTAACTGCTTGACAATGGTGACTTGATTGAACTAGAATGCGTAATGAACTTAAATTACCTAAATCAGGTTATCGTCATCGGAATAATGGTACTTTTTATACTCAAGGTAGTTCTGGTTTTTACTGGGCTAGCTCTCCTTATAATTCTATTACCGCTCATTATATGTATTTTCTTCATGGAACTATTAATCCTAATAATGGCGAATTCCGTGCTAATGGTTTTACTATTAGATGTTTTAAAAATTAGAGATATATAATAATTTGTTTTAAATCTAGAATTTGAATTAAATTTTTAAATTATTAAACTATTTACATTATTTTTTAATAATTTTATTATGAGTAAAAAAATACTTTTTGTTATTGCAAGTGAATGATTTCAAGATACTGAATATGCTGAACCTAGAAGAATACTAGAAGAGAATTCTTGTGATGTAAAAGTTGCATCTGATAAAAAATGAAAATGTATCTGAACATTTTGAATAGAAACTGTTGCTGAGTATGATATAAATGAAATAGATACAAAAAATTATGATTTGGTTGTTTTAGTATGATGAAGTTGAGCTTGGAATACATTTCATAATAATGAAGTTTATTTAAATATTGCAAAAAATGCAAAAAAATTATGAGCTATTTGTATTGCTCCTACTATAGTTTCTTTTTCTTGAATATATAATTGAAAAAAAGTAACTTGATGGGATAATTGATGAGAACAAAAAAGTATAATAGAAAGTAATTGATGAATTTTTACTTGAGAAGAAGTTACTAGAGATTGAAATTTTGTTACAGCAAATTGACCTGTAGCAGCAACAAAATTTTGAAAAAAGTTACTTGAATTGCTAGAGGATTAATAAAAAATTATAAAGGGTGAAAGCGGGATGAA
>CAZJHB010000070.1:2995-6971 GCA_964545685.1 uncultured Candidatus Peribacteria bacterium
TACTTGAATTGCTAGAGGATTAATAAAAAATTATAAAGGGTGAAAGCGGGATGAAGTTCCCGCTTTCAGTTCATAAATATCAAATTATCCAAGTTTGCTATGTTCAACATACCTAATTATAATTTCAAAAAAATCTAATTGTGGATGCTTATTAGTAACCGTATAATCAATAATTACTCTGTTTGGATGTTCTTTTTGATATTTATGTATAGCATTGATGATACAAAGGCAATCACTACTTTCTTTGATAGAGTTTGTGGTTACTGTATCCAACTCTGCTATTTGTAGTAGTCTTAATAAAGTATTCATTTTTTCTCCTTTTCTTAATAATTTATAAAAATACTACATATATATAATACTATATATTTAATTATTTAACAAATTTTCAAAAAACTTTTGTATCTATTAATTTTATATTAAAATTTTTTGGAATATTATTTAAATCATCAATATCAGTAATTTTTCATGTATTTTTATCTATTAAGTGAATATGATTTCATATATTCGCTTCAAAATATGCTTGTTTTCAAATTCATTCGAGTCTTTTTAATTCTCAAGTTTCTACTAATTTATCTATATTTCTATAAACTGAAGATTTTGAAATATTTAGATTTTGTTTAGATAATCTTTCATATATTTCTAAAGCTGTAATATGATTTTTATAACATATATCATAAATTTCTTTTTTATATAAGTGGGTTTTCATAATACAATTAATATTAATAATTATATATATTATAAACACAATTTAAATAAAATCAAATTTTAAACGGGAATTATTCTTATTTTTATTTGACTTATCTTAAAAAAAGAATATATTATATTAACGGGAATAAATCTCGTATATAAAATATTATTTAATAAATTAAATTATGGAAGCAAATGAAACTAAAGCAAGAATACCTTTAATTTGAGAACAAGCTCCTTTTTTTTGAGGATCTTCTACAATGTGAGCAATTAAATTTCCTGAGGATTATAAAGGTAAATGGGTAATATTATTTTCTCATCCTGCTGATTTTACACCAGTTTGTACAACTGAATTTATAGGTTTTCAAGCAAAAAAAGAAGAATTTGATAAAAGATGAGTAAGTTTGATTGGTTATTCTGTTGATGGAATACATTCTCATATTGCTTGGGCTCATAATATAAAAGATAAATTTGGAGTAGATATAACTTTTCCAATTATAGCAGATCCAACAATCTCAGAAAAATATGGAATGGTTCATCCTGATAATGATAATGCACATACTGTTAGAGCTGTATTTGTAATTGATCCAGAAGGAAAAATAGCTGCATTGATGTATTATCCTTCTTCTAATGGTAGAAGTATTGATGAAATATTGAGATTGGTTGATAGTTTACAAATGACAGAAAAACATGGTAGAGCAACTCCAGAAAATTGGCCAAATAATGCAATATATGGTTCTGATGTGATCGTTCCACCAGCTACTTCTTTAAAAGAAGCTGAAGAAAATCCAAAAAAATATGATAATAAAGATTGGTATATATGTACTGAAAAGATGCCTAATTAGTTATATTATTTATATCTTTGGGGCTATATTCATCAACTTTTTTGAACTTCTCCTAATTTTCTATAGCCCCCAAAATTACTTTGAGAAAACACCCAAGGATTCTTGAGTGTTTTTTATTTAATAATTATATTGTAATATACAATTTAAAATTTAATTTTGTAAAATACATTTTTGATAAAAAGAAAAAATTATGATAAAATATATGTATATTATACTATAAATATTAATAATTATGTCTAGATTAAATCAAATAGAAGAAATAAATAAAAAAACTAAAAAAATACATAAATTATTAGAAAAAGAAAAAGATAAAAATAAATTAAAAGAAGAAGTAATAAATATTCTTTGTGAAATAGAAGAAAGGATTTGAAAAATAATTTGAGAAGATAAAGATTATACATCTTTAGAAAGAGAAAATATCTTTAAAAGATATGTATGAATGTATAATATAGATACAATATATTCAAGTATAGATAATTATTTATGAAAATTAGCAGAAATCTTGTATAAAGAGATAAAACAAAAAAAGATAAAATTAGAACATGATATATTTGAACCATTAGAAATAGAGGCAAATTTTGAAAGATGAACTAAAGAAAAATGAGAATTTAAAGTTGCAAATAAAGAAAAAATGTTTCATAGAGTATTATTTAATATATGATATGAAAGCTCAAATATACAACAATTTGAAGAAGAATTAAATAAGGATAGAATGAGAAGAATTCCATATCAAATTTTTCATTTAAAGGAAGAAGATAATCAAAAAACAGTATTGTTATGTGATGAAATATGACAAGCAACATTTGTTTATGATTGATTAATAGATCCATTAATATTTCAATCAATACAAAAATGAGATGAAGTAAATGGTGAAGTACCATTAAAAATTATTTATAGAACATCAAGTTATCAAAAAAATTTAGAATTAGCTTTAACAAATATATTAAGTAAAAATGAAAAAGTAGAAAAAATAGTTAATGAAGAATATGAAAAACTGGAAGAAAAAGAAGAGTTAACTAAAGAAGAATTATTAAGAATAATGTATAATTATAATTGAATGACGGAGCAAGAAAGTTATGATTATTTTATGAATTTTTGAAGATGAAGTAAAAATATATTTGATTCTACATTATGATTTAAAATAAAAGGAAGAAACATTTGAACATTAAAAACTATATCATGAATAAAAATAAATTGAAAAATAAGAAATGTTGGATGATTTCAAGAATGGGTAAATAAAATTTTTGAATGAAAAAATATAAAAATGAAAGGAATAAAAGAAGAAGAAGAATTAACTAAAGAAGAATTATTAAGAATAATGTATAATTATAATTGAATGACAGAGCAAGAGAGTTATGATTACTTTATGAGTTTTTGATTAGGAGATGTAAATATATTAAATTCAGTATTATGATTTGAAATAAAAGGAAGAAAAATTGTAAGTTTAATAACTTTATCATGAGTAAAGATAGAATGAAAGAGTCAGGGGGTTAAATGATTTAAAAAATGGATAAATAAAATATTTGAATGAAAAGATATAGAGAAAAAAGAATTAGAATTGACCAAAAAAGAGTTATTTAAATTAATGCATAATTATGAATGAAGAACAGTTCAAGAAAGTTATGATTATTTTATGAATTTTTGAAGATGAAATACAAATATATTTAATTCATTAAGAGGATTTAAAATAAGAGGTAAAAAAATTTTTAATTTAAGTACAATATCATGAATAAAAATTGAATGAGATATAAATAATATTAAATGATTTCAAGAATGGATAAATAAAGTATTTGAATGAAAAGATATAAAAAAGAAAAAATTTGAAAAAGAAAAACAAAAAGAAAAAGAAAAATTATTAAAATTAATACTTAATTATAACTGAATGACATTGCAAGAAAGTTATGATTATTTTATGAATTTTTGAAATTGAGATGTTAATAAATTTGATTCATTAAAATGATTCAAAATAAACTGAAATGGAGTAAAAAAATTGAAAACAATATTAGGAATAAAAATAAAATGACATATAAATACTGTTAATTGATTTCAAGAATGGATAAATAAAATATTTGAGTGAAAAGCTATAGTAAAAAAAGAAGAGAAAGATAAAGATGAATTATTAAAATTAATACATAATTATAATTGAATGTCAAAACAAGAAAGTTATGATTATTTTATGAATTTTTGAACAGGAAATATGGATACATTTGATTCAGTATTATGATTTAAAATAAACTGACAATGAATAAGAAAATTGAAATCAATATTAGGAATAGAAACAAAATTAAATATACAAACTGTTAAATGATTTAGAGAATTGATAAATAAAGTATTTGAATGAAATGATATAAAAAAGTAGATAATTTGTACAGTTATTAATATAAAGGATAAAAGCGGAGTAAAACTCCGCCTTTATTTTCTGAATATCTATTTATCTGTACATT
>CAZJHB010000071.1:0-6601 GCA_964545685.1 uncultured Candidatus Peribacteria bacterium
AACCACCTTTATATAAATTAACAAAGTGAAAAAAATCTTGGTATGTTTATACTGAAGAAGAAAAAACTAAAATTCAAGAACAAGAATGAATTGTTTGAGATAATATTCAAAGATATAAAGGTCTTTGAGAAATGAATCCAGAACAACTTTGGGAAACAACAATGGATCCAAATACTAGAAAAATGTATAAAGTTACAATAGATGATGCTGATGCTGCAAATGAAATATTTAAGATTCTTATGGGATGAGAAGTTCCACCAAGAAGAAGATTTATTCAATCAAGAGCAAAAGATGTAAAAAATCTTGATGTTTAGAAATTTGATGTTATTGTTAAGAGAATAATATCCTTTTACTCTCTTTTTTTTATACTTATCCTTAATTATAATTAATTTTATTAGTAGATTCTTTATCTGTACAATTAAAAAATTTAAAAAATACATATCCTGATAATTTAAAGTTAAATAATTTTGTATTATATTTTTATTATGAAATTACAAAAATGAAATCTGATATACTAGAGCTATAGATTTAAAAAAAATATTATCCGCTGATTCTTAGATTGATTTAAAAGTTAAAAATAGAGCCTTAAAAATTTGTAAAAAAAAATATAATATGTTATTATTTTTAAAATAAAAATTATTAAATTATAAAAAAATATGAAATATTTTATGAAAAAGCATATAAATAAAAAGAAATATTTGTTATTATTTTCATTTATATTTGTTTTTTGAATAATTATAAATGTTTATGCTTTTAATTGGTCAAAGTTAAATAGTGATGCTAATTGGTTTGATAATGATGAGTGGTCTTTGACTTGAACTATAGTTAATGAAAATCCTACAAGTATAGAATATGCATCTTGATTAAGATGAAAAGTTACTGTTGATATAATAAAATCAACATTATTTTGAGATTTTAATGTGAAATCATGAGAGATAAAATTATATGATTCAACAAATACTGATTGTTGAACTGGTAAAACATATAAAATAGAGTGAGATTTGGTTATTAATTCTCTTTTTTGGTGAGATACAAATTTAGATCAAAATAATTCATATTTTTGTCCTTGAAATTCTAGTTTATTTTTAACATTTTTTTCTAATCAATTATGAGATAAAATAGTATGAGAAATAACATCTTTAACATGATTAGTATTTGATAATTCAGAAATTTATATAAGTTGAATAACGAGTATAAAATGAGATGTAACTAATTTAAACGAAAATATAGTAGAAGATCAAAATATTAATAATATAAATATATCAAATGTAAATGGAGAAATATCAAAATTAAATTTAATTATAAATAAAAATATATATCAAATTACAAAAAATTTAATACCAGAAACATCTGATAATATTTTATCTACTATTGACAATAAACAAGTTAATGATAAATATTATTATTATGATTATACTTGAGTAGAGTGAGATGATAATTCTTTATGAAATAAATGAAAAAATTTGATAATAAGAAAACATAATTTTGATATAAATAATCCTTGATCTTATAAAATTTGAGTAAAATGAAAGAATATTGTTATTGTAAAATGATGAAATATTTATATAGATGCTGATATCTATAATGAAAATGATAATTCAGATATATTGTTAATAATTGCAAAAAGAGATGAAAATAACAAACAAAATTGATGAAATATTTATATAAATTCAAGTGTAACTAATATTGATGCAATATTAATTGCAGATTGAAGTTTATTAAGTTATGATTGAACAAAAGCTTTAAATACAATAGATGATGAAATAAATGCATTGTGAAGGCAATTATTAATATATGGTTCAGTAAATACCAAAAATGTTATATGAGAAAATATTAGTGTATATTGAACAGATACATATTTTGATACATGAGAAGAAGTTGAAAGTAATTATTATAATTTGGTAAATATGAGAAATTTATATTTAACTTATGCTTCTAGTAGTTTTACTGAGGAATGTTGATGAGATGATACAAAAATAATAGCAAGACAAAGTAATAATAATGTTTTAAAATATGCTTTGGCTTGAAAAAAAGAATGTTATTTAGATGATTCGAATACAATTGAATGATTAAAGATAACAGATAAAACAAATTCTATAGTTATTTTATATAATTCGAAAGTAATGAAATTAAAACCGGCGATATTACAAAATAATTAATTTTTATTTTTATAATTTAAAATTTTATGAAACATTTTATGAAAAAGCACATAAATAAAAATACTATTTGATGGTTATTTGTATTATTTTTCTTTGTAAGTATTACTTATGCAAGTACTTCTTGAACTTTATGAGATTTATTTGAATTTATTTCGTCTTGAGGTGAGAATGGTAATAGCGTAGTAAATGTTTATAGACTTGATTGAGAAAATATAAAAGATGATACAGTTACATCATATGAAATAAAAAATGGAACGATTCAATCAGAGGATATTTGATTAAGTCAAATAACAAGTTTTCACATAAAAGATTGAACAATTGAATCAGAGGATATTTGAATATGACAAATAACAAATTTACATATAGTAGATTGAACTATTACTAATAATAATATAGCTACATGAACTATAACAGAAAATTTATTAGATCCAAATTTGGTTTGAAGTTTTTGAAAATGGGAAGAAAAAGGAGATAATATTTATTATAATTCTTGAAGTGTATGAATTTGAACAGATACACCAAATAGTGAGTTAGAAGTAATTTGAAATATTACTTCAGATTTACCATTAGCTAATACTCACGTAGCAACAAAAGAATATGTTGATAATGTAGCATTGGCAGCTGATACTACAGATGGTAATACTTCTTGATGAATGTCCTGTTATTATGCATATCCTAAATCAAAATGATGTTGAAATTGATTTTTTCAAATGCCTTGAAGTTATGTGTCTACAAATCGGTCGAGTGCTATTTATGAACATATTATTTGTTGTACACAAACAGAAACACAAAAAATTACTATAGGTTGAAAATCTATATATGCTTTTAGTGATAATTGACAACATTATGTTACTACGCCGAGTGGATGTTCTGATAAAGTGGATAATCCTATATGTATCTGAAAAGATTTTGTTATAAAAACTCAATTTAGTGCAATAAATTATTGTGATGATTTAGTTTATGATTGATATGATGATTGGCGTTTACCTGATGATAATGAGATAAGAATGATGAGAGAAATTTTATATTTATCAGAAAATTCTCCTTATGATACATTATATTGGACCTCTTTTGTTTATTGTTATAGACCTTATGATGATTATAATATAAATTGAATGACTGGTAGCTATTTTTTTCGTTGTATACGTCAATTATAACTTATAAATAAAGATATTATGAAGAAAATTTTAATAATTATTTTATCAGTGTTTTGAATATTAGTAATTATTTACTTAGTTACTATTTATAAAATGAATAATAATCAAGTTATTTTAGTTGTAGATGATTCAGTACAATTTGAAAATATTGAAAAGGAAGAAAAATTTGATATTTATAGTAAATATATTCAAAAAGAATTTTTTGTTAAATGAGATTCAATGTATCCTTTAATAAAAGATTGAGAAACTGTAATAGTTTTAGAAGATTATTATGTAAATAATTCTATAGAAAAATGAGATATAGTTTTATATGATTTTAAATGAACTAAAGATCCAATATTAAAAAGTATTTATGTTACAAGTGATGATAAAGTAGAAATAATAGAAGATAATTTATATGTAAATGATAAAGAATTGAAAAATTATAATTGAGAAAAATATAACTTTAATCAAGCAGAATTAAAAGTATTATGAATGTATATAAAAAATGGGAAAATTCCTAAAAATTCTTATTTTATATTTGGTGAAGATATAAATAACAGTATTGATTCAAGAAAATTTTGAGCAGTTTCAAATCAAGATTTTTTGTGAAAGGTTATTATAGATTAACTATTTTATACTATAAAATATTATAATGTAAAGCTAAAAAAAGTTGATATATAAAAAAATATTAATATATTATATATTAATATTTTTTAATATTTAATTTTTTAATATTTATGAATTCAAGTAATAAAAGTAATATTAAATTGAATGTAGCTTTTACTTTGGTTGAATTGATTGTAGTAATTACTATTTTAGCTATACTATGAACAATAGCATTTATATCTCTACAATGATATTCTGCAAGTGCAAGAGATAGTAAAAGAGTATCAGATATCCAGAATATTAAAAAATCATTAGAATTGTTTTCACTAAATACTTGAAAATATCCACTATCAGATAATTACAATACTGTATCATATTCTTGAGAAGATTTATGGTATCAATGAATAGTTTGAGATTGAGTTGTAACAAATTTATCAAGAAATTTAAATAAAAAACCAACAGATCCATTAACAGAATTAGAATATACATATTCTGTAATTAATAGTCAAACACAATATGAAGTACTAGCAATATATGAAAGTGATATTATTTCATTATTACTACCTTGAGTAATAGCAGCTGAACAAACTTATCCTAAAGTAGAATGAACATATAATTGACTTTATGTAAAATCATCAAGTTATTATGTACCAACACCAAGTATAATTAATGGAAATTTATTTGGTAATATTGATTTTGTAGGGAATACAACATTTTTAAAATCACAAGTAATAACATGATGAGATAATTTACCCTGAGTATCAACTTGATGATTAGATATTGCTTTATTAGTATATACATGATCAATAACTGATGAATCAAGTGATATAGAAAAAATAACATTAGCAAATATTTTTAAATGAGCATATACTTGATCTTCTCTTGTTTCAGATACTTTGTATGCTGATTTATTAGCTACTTCAGGTACTTGAGAAATAGTTACTTTTATAGATAATATTGTATTAAATAATGTAAGTTGAGGAACAGTAGTAAATAATAATAGTAATTGATCAGTTTGTACTTTTGGAAGTTCAACGTTTTGAAATTGTGTTTTTGAATAAAGTTGATTTAATTTAATTTAATTTAATTTAATTTAATTTATGAAAATGTTTAAAAATATTAAAAATTGAGTTATTACTTGAATAGCTTTCTCATTAACTACCATTATAGTATGATTTACATATGCTGCAGTCACAACAGTATCAACATGAGATTCTTTGACAGCAAGTATGTGGAATTCAATGACAGGGAATTATAGTTATAGTACAAGTGAAGTTGATACAGGTAAAAAATGGATAGATTGAAAACCTATTTATAGAAAGGTTCTTGAATTATGAACTATAACTCAAGAATCTACATATAGATGGAGGGCAATTTCTCATTGAATTTTAGATATAGATAGAATAATAATAGGTCATATAAATTCTTGAGAAGAATGACTTATATTAGGAGGAAATTCTTATAGGAATACTTCTTCAGAATTTAGATTTACAATAGATAGTTTAAATTTTAATTATGCTTATTGGTCAAACTCAACAACTACAAGTTATGAAAATTTAGTTATAATTTTAGAATATACGAAAACTACTGATTAAATAAATAGAACAAATAAATGTTAAAAATAGATTTTATTGTTAAAATCTATTTTTTATTTTTTCTTATTTTAAGCGACTTTTAAAAATAATGTTAAAAAGTCTAAAAAATGATTTGACTTTATTAAATTTTTTTATAAAATCCCTCTTGCTTATTGAATAAATATTCCTCCGTAGCTCAGTGGTAGAGTAGATGGCTGTTAACCATTTGGTCACTGGTTCGAATCCAGTCGGGGGAGCCATTTTTATTTATAAGTACTTGTTCTTTAAAAAAAAACATTAATTGTGGAGAAATGGCTGAGTGGTCGAAGGCGACGGTCTTGAAAACCGTTGTGTCACTTGTGGCACCTAGGGTTCGAATCCCTATTTCTCCGCCATTTTATAAAAACAAAGTAAAATAATTCTGGAAGGGTGCCAGAGTGGTTGAACGGGCTCCCCTGCTAAGGGAGTGAATCGCTTGCGGTTCCGTGGGTTCGAATCCCATCCCTTCCGCCACTATGTTTAATGAATAATGAATAAATAATAATTAATAATATATAATATATAATATATAATATATTTTCTTTAATTATTTATTATACAATATTAATTATTCATTAACTTCGGGCCTGTAGCTCAGGGGTTAGAGCAGTTGGCTCATAACCAATTGGCCGTTGGTTCAATTCCAACCAGGCCCACCATATAAAATGAATAATTACTTTAAAATAGAGGAAAAAAATATTTTTTTAAAAAAGCTAAAAAAAGTTTTGACTTATTGAAAATAATAAATACAATCCATCTGCTTTTGAACAGAAGGATATATAAAAAATTATAAATAAAAAAGTTAAAAAAAGTTTTGACTTATTGAAAATAATAAATACAATCCATCTACTTTTGAATAGAAGGACATATAAAAAAGTATTAGTCAAGTCTTTAGAAAATTTTAAATAAAGAAATAAAAAAAAGTTTTGACAAATAAATATTTTTAAATAAACTCCTTTTGCTCTTGAAAAAAATGTTCTTTAAAATAAACAGTATATTAGAAGAAAAAACTAATTCCAAAATTTTACTAGGAAAAAACTAAAAATAATATAAAAAAATATAACATATATATATGTTATATAAT
>CAZJHB010000072.1:0-3370 GCA_964545685.1 uncultured Candidatus Peribacteria bacterium
AAAATCTTTCATTTTTTTATTTGTTATTTATATAAAGTATTGAAACATAAAAAATATTTTAATTTATTGTAAAATCTGAATATGTTCTTTAGATTTTTTTAAAATTTTAAGCATAATAATAGCATTTTCGTTTTTGAAAAAATATGATAAAATTCAAATTTATTAATTTTTATGTTTTTTGTATCTAAAAGCACTTTTTTAGTTCGTTTTTTGAAAAATAACAATAAACTAAAAGTTACTTTTTTTTAAAAGGCCAGCAAATTATAATAAATTTTCTAAATATTGCAAAAAATTTTTTATATTATAATCTATTTTGGTAATATCCCGATAATAATCTTTAATGATATTTGATTCAGAAAAGTCAGTATTTTCAAATTCTTCAAATATAAATACATTATTTTTGAAAAAATTATATTTTTCATGTAGTATATCAGATTTTTTAGATTTTTTTAAAAAATCTTCATTATGTAATACATAATAAGTAAAACTTTCAGCAAAATCTTCATATTTATTTGTCATGGAATAACCTGAAACAAAATCTTCTTGCTTTTGTCCTGCTTTTATAATTTTTGTTGAATTCCAGGATATATTATAAAAATAATTACTTAAATCATTTATTACTTGTTTTTCTAGGTAATATAAGTCTATATAATGTCAAAATTCATGAATAAATACACTTAGAAATTCTTCTTGTTCTAAATTAGGTATTCAATATATTTTTATAGTTTTATCTTTCATTTTTCACCTAGAATCTATTATATTTTCATATAATTCTATGTAAATTTCATTAACTTTATTTTTTATTGTTTTTGTATAAAAAAAAATTTTAAGATTATTATTTTCTTTACTACATTTATCTTCAAATTCTTTTGGAATATAGCTGTATTCTATAATTTTTTTAGGTAAAAAATCTTTAATAAGTTTATCTTTTATTATTTCTTTTATTTCTGAATTTGTTTTTATTTCTTCTGTTTCTTTTTTATATGTTGGTTCAATATATTTTTCTTCTATTTGTTTTATTTTTACTTTTTCAATGTCTCAAAAAAAATAGTTTTTTATATAAAATATTAAAAAACTAAATATTATACTTAAGATTAATATATAAAAAATTTTTTTCATTGTTTATTATTCTGAAAGAGAGTATATTACATTTACTACTAATAGTATAATACTAGAAGCAAATATGACTCCTAAAAATCCAATAAGAGACCATTTTATAATATCTTTTGCTTTTTTTATTTTTTCATCATCTCATGTACTAAAAACCATAAGTAATGAACCATAAACGATAGCTCAAATAGCTAAAATTCATAAATAAGTTCAAATTTTTCATACTATATCATTTATAAAAACTTGAAATCAATTATCTATTTCTGTATTATTTCTGTTAACTAAATCTGAACCATTTATACAATTACCTACCATTGATCATATATCTGTTGAATTTTGATCAAATTCGCATCAATCTGCAAATACTCATATAGGTAATATTATACAAATTGTTGTTAACAGAATAATAATTATTTTTTTCATTTGTATTTTAATTAATATTTAAAGATAATACTAGTTTTACCATTATCCAAGCAGCAGCAATTATAAAAAATCATACAGCTGCATAAACAAAATGAGTTATATGTTTTTTAAATTCTTCTGGATTTCATCTTGCTATTACTAAATTAATTCAAATATAAAGAAATACTCAAATTGCAATAATTACAACTAATTCAGTTATACTATTTTGGATATAATTTAATAAAGTTCATATTGTATCTACTTCAGAATATTCTACATCTTCAATTATAAGATTGTTCTGTCAACTATTAAGTCAATTTTTTATAGTATTTGAATTTAAATCTGCAAAAATATTATTTATTTTAAATGTATATGATAATATTATATAAAAAATTTTTTTTAACATATTTATAAATTATTAATTAAAAATTTACTTGTATTTCATTTAACATATTTACTATTCACCAAGCGGAAATAGATAATAATACTCAAACAAGAGACCAAATAATCCATTTTTTTGCTTTTTTTACTTTTTCTTCATCTCAACTTGAAAGCATAAACATAACTCATGATATAACAAGTGCTATTACTGCTATTACAGCAACATATTGTATTGCTAAAGCTATAATGTCAGAAATCCATTCTAAAGAATCTTCGCCACCTTCACTTGAGCATCATGGTAATCAAATACAAGTAATATTAGGTCAATCTGCAAAACTAGTATTAATTGTTATAAGAAAAGTTAGAAGTGTTAGTAATATTTTTTTTATCATTTTTAATTAATTAATATAATAAGTTTTTAACTATATCTACCAAATAGTATGAACTTAATGCTACAACAAGAGCTATTATTCAAGATATAAACATTGACTTTCATTTACTAAGAAGTTCATCTTGTCCATGATAAATAATAATATATCAAGCTCATATTGTCATTATAATTAAAGCAATACTACCTAAACCAATCATTAATTTTTGAATAATAGTACCAAGAGTATAATTAATAGTTTCTGTAGTATTGTCTTGTATAAAACTACTAGTTCATCAAGGAGAAAAATCATTAATATTAATTTCAAATTCAGTAGTTGTAATATCTCATTCTGCATTAACTCAAATACTTATAAATAAAAAGAAAGAAATTATTATTAATATTAATTTTTTAATCATTTTTATATTTTAATTTTTAAATAATTAGTTAAATTTTAATAAAAAATTTATTTTTTTCAAAAAATAATTATATTTACTGTTAAAGAGAATTGACAAAACTTAAAGAAATAATTATAAAAATATGAAGATTGCAATTTTGCATGAAATGTTAGTTAAGCTAGGTTGAGCAGAAAAAGTAGTAGAAGTTTTTATGAAAATTTTTCCTGAAGCAGATTTGTTTACATTGATTTATGATGAAAAAAAGATGAAAAATTTTTTTCCAAATGAAAAAATTAATTCTCAAGTATTTAATCTAAAATCACAAAAAGTTTATAATTTATTAAAAAAACAAAGATTATGTCTACCTTTTATGTCTAGAAGTGTAGAACAATTAGATTTTTCTGCTTATGATTTAGTTATTTGCTCTTCTAGTTCTTTTGCACATTGAGCTATAACAAAACCAGAAACAAAGTTTGTAGTATATTATCATTCACCATCTAGATATTTATGGGATTGGACAAATGAATATAAAAGAGATATTTGATTTGATAAAGGAATAAAATGATATTTTTTAAATAAATTATTTTTAAAATTAAGAATTTGGGATTATATAGCTAGTAATAGAAATGATATTAGGATAGCTAATTCTGTAAATGTTCAAAAAAGAATAAAAAAATATTATAAAAAAGATTCTATTTTACTTTATCCTCCT
>CAZJHB010000072.1:3470-4726 GCA_964545685.1 uncultured Candidatus Peribacteria bacterium
TATAATTTATTTACAATTTTTACAGTGTTTCTTGTTGTAATCTTACCATTTTATGTACTTATAAAGGTTTATTTTGAATATAAAATTTGAATTCCTTATTTTGGTTTTTTTATAAAAGAATTTGTAATAGTATTATTGTTTTTATTTTCAGTTTTTGAATTTTATAAAATAAAAAAATTACCAAAATTTGAAGTACTAGATTATTTGATTTTTATTTATTTTTGATATTGAGTTTTTATAACTATATTTAATTGACTTTGATTAAAGAGTATTTTTTATTGAGCAAGATATGATTTTATGTTTTTTGTTGTTTTTTTAATTTTTAGACATTCAAGGCAATTTTTAGAGATAAAACTAAAAAAATTACTCATTATTTTTCTTTATTCTTGAATTGTATCTTTATTTTTTTCTATTTTAATAAAATTTAGATTGAAAGAAGATTCTTTAATTATGTTTTGATTTACAGATTATGTTAGTAATTGGACTTATACTTGAAGTATTCCAACATACCATTGACTTGAAAATTCTTGAATAAAAAGATTTCAATGAATATTTGATTGACCTAGTGCAATGTGATTTTTTTTAATTTTATATTCTTATATTTTTGTATACTTGCAAAAAAAGAAAAATGAATTTTATGTTATGTTGGTAGTATTAATTTTTTTTATATTTCTTTTTATGACTTATTCTAGAAGTGCAATGTTATGAGTTTTTTGATCAATTTGATTATTATTTTTATTAAATGTAAAAAAAATATATAAAAATTATAAAAAAGAACTTTTAAATCTTTGAATTGTTTGAATTCTTTTATTATCTATATTTTGAATAACTTATAAAGATAAAATTTCAAATGTTATACTTAGAACTTCGTCAACTACATGACATTTTGATAGAATGTCTATATGAATAGATAGATTTTTAGAAAAACCTTTATGAGCTTGATTAGCAGAATCTTGACCAGCATATAGAGCTATTTATTCAGATAAGCAAACAAAAGAAGATGAACAATATTATATTCCTGAAAGTTGGTTTGTTCAACAATTAACAGAAGGATGATTTATATATTTTTCTTTATTTATTTTAATTTTTTGAATAATTTTATACAAATTATATTTTAGATCAAAAACTATATTTGGCTTACTTGTAGCAATATTGATAATGAATATTTTTTTACACATATTTGAAGCAACTTATTTATCAACTTTACTTTTTATTTTTGTTTGATTATTTTGTAGAAAAAAATATAGTTAAGTAGT
>CAZJHB010000072.1:4826-6569 GCA_964545685.1 uncultured Candidatus Peribacteria bacterium
TTTATTTCATTAAAAATAAATTTATGAAAATTATAAAGAATAAAAAAATAATATTTAGTTTTTTTATTTTGTTAATGTTGCCATTTTGAGTTCATGCAGATGATAATATTAATAAAGTATTTAAAATAGAAGCTTATGATTATAATCAAATAAATGATTCTTATCAATTACAACAATATTGAAGTGCAATTTATTATTGAGATAATATGGTTTATACTAATGCTCATGTAATTTTGGATGACGAGGATGAGCCTTTAGGAAAATATAGATTATGTAAAACTATAGATTTTAAAGAAAAACCAGTATGTTTTTCTGTTTGAAAATTGTTATATTATGATGAAATAGAAGATTTGGCTGTTTTAGAAATTTCTGATCCAGAAGTTGAATGAATAATAGAAACAACTAAAAAATCTTTAGAAATTTGAGATGTTGTAAAAGTATATTGATATCCATGAAATTGATGAGAAACAATAAGTTATACTGAATGAAAAATATCTTGATATGAAGATTGATATTATAAAATTGATGCAAATCTTGATTCATGAAATAGTTGATGATGAGTTTTTGATTTGGATTGAAATTTATTATGAATGGCTGTGTCAGTTAATGTATGATATACTACAATGTGATATATTATACCATTAGATAAAATTAATGAATTCAAAACAAAGAATAATTATAGTATAGAAGAATATTCAGAGGCAATAGATGAATGATTTTCATCATATTCTTCATTATTGTCTCAAGTTATTAGAGCTACAAAATATTCAAATAATGAAATTGAAATAAAAAATATACAAAAATATGGTTTTTCTGTTGATTCTTATATGTTAGATAATAATGAAGAGTTTTATGCTTTATCTTTATCTGATGAAGAAAGCGAAGTATCAATTTTAGCTTGGAATATTTATTCTTTTTGAAAAGATTATTTAAGTTTTGATGATTATTATAAGTATTTAAAAGAAGAATTAAAAGAAATGGTAGAAGAAAGTCCTGATGATTATAGTATATATAAAACAAAAAAATTTAAATTTCAAAATAAAGATGCTATTTTACAATTTATCCAACATGAAAATTGAGAGGTTTATTTAAGTTTATTAGTATCAAATTCTCAAAATGTTTATCAATCATTTTTAATTTATTGAGATAGTATAAAAAATCAATCATTTTTAAATGGATTAAGAATTATTTTATTAAATTCCCAGATTAATAGTGTGGAGAATGAATTATCTATAAATGACGAATATATAAGTATGGATAATTTATCTATAAAAAAATTAGATAATTTTTATACAATGGATACTATTTCTTGAGATAGTTTGATGTATTTTTGAGATGATATAAAAGTATTAAATTCAACTACTGGTATTTCTAAAACTAAATCCTATAAAGATGAAACATTATCTTCAATAATAAAATCAGGTTATAATTATTTAAAAGATTATTATGATTATAATTATGTTTGAATAAAACAAACAGATTCTTGAGAAAACTATTCTTATACTTTTATGAAAAATGATATTGAAGATGAACCAGATAAAAAAGAATATTATATTAGTGCAAGTTTTTTTGATGTAATAGATGATGATGAATTTTATATGAATAATATTTCTTTTGAATTTGATAATATTAAATCAAAAAAAGTAATCGATGCTTTATTAAATTCAATAAAAACTAGTTCTTGAGATTCACCAGTTGAAAAAGGAACATTAGAGGTTTGAGAGAATTTGGTTGAAGAGTAGA
>CAZJHB010000073.1:0-6385 GCA_964545685.1 uncultured Candidatus Peribacteria bacterium
CTTCCCTTTTTAATAAATCACGATCTTTACTCAAAGCTAAAACCATAAGAGCTATCTCTTTTCAAAAATATTTTTTTATTTCTTCAAAAGTAGAATATCAATCTTCAATTATATCATGAAGTAATGTAGTTATTGTCTTTTTTATACTTGGATTTTTAAAATTTCTTATAGTAAACAAAGAACTTCTTACCAAATGAGTAATTACTGTTTCTCAATTATTTCTCAATTTTCATTTATATTTTAAAAAAATAAAATCTATAGCTTTATTTAAAAACTTTAAATCTTCTTTTTCAATTTCCTTTCACTTAAATATAAATTTTTTTATATCTTCATAAAGAGAATATTGAACATCAAGATATTCATTATCTTTTTCTAATAAATGTATTATTCTTTGATTAACTTCATTATTATTAAATTTTCAAAAATCTAATTCATTATCAAATCAACAATATCCAAAAACTGCTATACTATTAATATCCATAATTTTTGTATAATTTAAATAATTAAATTACAAAAAAATAGCCCAGTTAGGCTATTTATAATTAATCATTTTTCTATTTGTCAATTCTTACTAAAAAATATAATTCAGCATTTGTATGAAATATTTTGTATTATATAACTAAGTTGAATTATTAATTTTAACATAAAATTTTGTTATAAATATAACTATATATTCATAATATTAGAAACCTATTTGTTGTCAAATATTTTTAAAGAATAGAAAAAAATAAAACCAAATTACACAAAATATTCAAAAAAAAATTTGTAAAATAATTTTTCTTATATTTATATCCTCTGCTACTTTATAATATGTAAAAAATCAATTTAATTATCTTTTAAACAACGAACACTAAAAGCATGATTTTTTACCCGACGAAAACGATAAAAACTATTATTATTTACAGCATATTTTCTAACAAATGCATATGTTAAAGTAGGACATACAGTAATACCATTAAGTTAAAAACCTTTTTTATTATAAAAACCATCTAATTCTATATCTCTTCACATAAAATCTTTAAATAATTCTATTGCTGGTTTTATACTTCATTGTGATAAAATTGTATTATAATAATCGTCTGCAGTTTGTTTATCAAATATTCAATTTTCTACAAATTTTGAAAAAACATCAGATTCAATTATTTCTGCCCGTAAATAACTATAATATCAAGCAGAATATCATCAATCAAATATATGTGAAAAAGATGTATAACAATGATTATTAATATCATTTTTAAATACTCAAATTGTATCAATAACATTATATGTAACTTCATCCAAATCTTCTATTGTATTAATATTATTATCTGTATGTAAAGTCATATCAATTCTAGAATACATTATATTTCAACTAGTTCATACTCATGTTGAAAAAGTATCAAGTATTTCAATTTTTGCTATCAAATCATCACTTATTCCTTCTCAAGTTTCATAATTATATGCAAAAGTTTTTAATCATTCTCAATATGCCCAATTTTCCATTAATTGTGATGGTAATTCAACAAAATCCCATTCTACATTAAATCAATTAAGTTCAGGATAAACTGATTCTCATAATAAAGCATGTATAGCATGTCAAAATTCATGAAACATTGTAGTTACACTCCGATATGTTAATAAGGTATTATCTTCTGCTTTTGAAAAATTTGTTACATTTATTACTATAGGTAATTTATTATTTCAAGATGTCATATTTTTAGCTCTAAAAGTATTAGCCCAAGCTCAACTACTTTTATTTGAATTATAAAAAGGATCTACTATATAATATCATTTAAAATCTCAATCTTTATAAACTTCATAAGCTACAACATCATCACTATACATTTCTTCATTAATTTCAACAAATTCTAATCAAAATATTTCATTTGCAATATCAAATAATCACTCTTTAACTCTACTATATTCAAAATAATCTCTAAGAGCAGTACTATCAAATTCATATTTCTCCATCTCCAATATTCTACTATAATATCAATAATCCCAAGGTTCTATTACATCTAAACCAAAATATTCTTTTATTTCATTTAATTCCTCTGTTGCCTTTTCATGTGATTTTTCTAAGATTTTATTTTCTTGTTCCATAACAAACTCAGGACTAATAGCCATTTTATCGGCAAGTGAATATTCTCAATAATTATTATATCACAATAAAGAAGCTTTTTGTTGTCTAAGTTTTAACATATCAAGTATTATTTCTCTATTATCATTTTTTCATTTATAAGAAAAATTTTTATAATCATTACGAACTTCTTTACGAATATCTGAATTTGAACTATAACTTACTAAATAACTTGCAATATTATAATTAAATAAATATCAATCTTTATCTTCTTCTAATGCATATTCATGAGCAATTTTAAGAATATCTTCTGGTACTTCTTCTATATCTTCTAAATTATCTATATAATATTTATAATTCCTTTGAGAATCTAAAAGGTTTTCTGAAAAATTAGATGATAATGAAATTAATTCTTGATTTATTTCTTTTAATTCTAAAATATCATCATCAGATAAATTTATTCATTCTAATTCAAAAGCAGTTATATCTCTATCTATAATTCTTTTTTGTTCAACACTTAAAGAATCATCTTCTTGTACTATTTTATATATATTATAATATTCTTTTGAATAATTTATTTCATTACTCAATTCAGAAAGTTTTGCTTGAAATTCATAATAAACATTAACTACATTATCTTTTCAATCTATATATACATAATTTTCTAATAAACTATAAAGATATCATAATTCATCATTAGCATTAAAATCCTCAATTAAAGAAAAATTTATTTCATCATTATCTATTGACAATAATTTTTTAAATTTTTCTTTTTTTTCTTCAATTAACCTGGTAAAAACAAAAGGCATATTTTTGATAGATTCATCTGAATATAAAAACTTTAAATCAGGTAATCATTCTACATCTAATTCAGCAAGTATTTTATTTTGAATTTCTTTATTAGCTGTTGTTTTTATATTCTCATTTATACTATTTATAATTTCTATTATTCTTTCTTCCTTTCAATATTTTTCTACTATTATCTTAATAACTTCAAGGTATTTTTCCCTATAATCTTCTCATTTTTTTTCTATTTTATCTTCAATTTTATTTGTAATTTTTCTAACTAAATCCTCATCATTTTGTGTTAAATCATATGAATAAACATTACTTAATAATAATGAACCAGAAACCAATAAAAATAATAAAATCTTTTTCATAAATAGTGTTATAAAAAAATAAAATAACTCAAATTAGTTTATGAAAATAATACATTTATGCAAAAAAAAGAATAAAAAAATATTTTTTTATTCTTTTTTTATACATTATAATTTAATACTAATCATATAATTTTAAATTTCTATACAGTTTACTCCCTGAACAAAATACATTAGATGCCAATGGGGTACCGGTACCAATAGTATTACTTATGTAATGGTAAAACTTTGGGTACCGGTACCCTTACTAAATAAAATTAATCCAACAAAAATAAAAAACATTTGACTTTTTTGAATTATGAAATATATTTCATAATAATAGTTTATTTTTTTACTAATATATTATGACAAAACTAGATAAGAAAAAGAAGAATATAAAAACACCATATTCACCGTTATTATTTTTATCTTCTTTAGGTGCTTGATGACTAAGTGTATCATTTTTTATGTATTTGATGTTTATGACACCACATCCAGATACTCCAATTCCTACATTTAATAGTCTTATGTTGAATATAAATTCAATAGATACAAATATTTTTTTAAAAATATTAATTATTTTGGCAGCTATAAGTATACTTGTATTTGCTTTAGCACATTTAAAATTACTTTTTTGGAATATAAAAGAATATACAAAATTTAAAAAGACAGATAAATATAAAGAAATCAAATCAACAAATGCAGAAGTTCAACTAATGACTTATCCACTTACTTTGGCTATGACAATAAATGTAGCTTTTATAATTTGAGCTATATTTGTTCCT
The DNA here is from genome assembly GCA_964545685.1 of uncultured Candidatus Peribacteria bacterium. Classification (GTDB taxonomy): domain Bacteria; phylum Patescibacteriota; class Gracilibacteria; order BD1-5; family UBA6164; genus CAZJHB01. The sequence continues at coordinate 3,981 of CAZJHB010000073.1, forward strand.
AATTTATGGAATATTGTAGAATATCTATTTCCTATTGCTCTACTTGCATTTTTGTTAGTATGAATATTTGCTTTAAAAATATTTTGAGAATATATATCTAGAATTATAACTAATAAATCTTTTGATTTTTCTAAAAACAATAGCTTATCTCAAATGATTTCTGTTTTTGCTTTTGCAATGGTTTGAGTATGATTTTGAGCTAGTGCTGCAATGAGTCATACACAAGCAACTGCTGTTTTATGATTAATTTGATCAATATTTTTTATTACTATTGTTATATTCTTTTGAGCAGTAAAATTTATATTAGGTTTCAAATCAATATTAAGAGATTGAATAGATGAGGAAAGTTCTCCTTCTTTATGGATTATAATACCTATTTTGACATTAATTTGAATAAGTATAGTAAGACAATCTCATTGATTAGAACACAATTTAAATATTTGAATTAATTCGTGAACTTATTTTATACTAACTTCAATTTTGGTTTCACTTCAAGTTATATTTTGATATTTAGGTTATATAGTTATGAAAAAAAATAAATATTTCAAAAATTATATAAACTGAGATAAAAAATCAGCCTGAAGTTTTGCTCTTATTTGTCCATGAGTAGCATCAGTTGTTTTTTGATTCTTTTATGTTCACTTATGATTAGTAAAAACATGAATAATTGAAAAATTTTGAATTACTTATTTTGTATTAATATTAATGTTATTTTATTTACAAATAATTACGATAAATACATTTTTTAAGTTAAAAAAGAAATTACTTTAAATAAACTATTAAAAAAAAATTATAGTTTAAACTATAATTTTTTTTTCTTTTCATTAAGTTCTGATACTATCCTATTAAAAGTAGTCCCCATTAATTCCCTTTCTCAAGAATCAAGCAAATCATCTATTCATCAAACTGGTCTATTAAAAAACTGCCATATCCTCAATTTTTCACTTAAATCTCAAAAAGTTAATTGTACTAATTCTATATCTGTAAATTCACTACCTGAATTTTGTAAAGCTTTTTTTCTTTTCATTATTTGCCTTTCTTTTACTGATACATTTTTTTGTAATGTAATTTGAAGTTGTTTTTCAATATTTACTCAACTTTTTTTGTCTTCTAATATTACAAATAAATCAATTTTTTTTCTACGATCCTCTCATACAGAAGCTTTTTGTATTTTGATATTATAATTACTAAAATTAGCTAATTTTTTAAAATACCATTCTACGACTTTTTCTGCTATTAATCAATTTTGATAAGAGATATCATCAGAAGATTCTAAATCATAATTTTTAAAACCATACATTAACATTTCTTGTTGATCTCTTAATTCTCATAATAAATTATTATACATTGTAGTTTTTATTCTTCTATTAAGAGAAGGAAAATATTTTTTTCTAATATCTTCAGGAATATCATTCTCATCTATTTTATGTATTCATGTTTCTACTCAAAAAACTTCAATATCATTTATTAAATCATTATATGAAAAATATCTTATGTTTCAATCAAAATCTTCTTCAAAAAAACATTTAATATTTTTTTCATCATCTTCATATGAATTATTAAATATATCTTTATCAAAAGATATTGTTTTTGATCTTGTATTTCTTTTATTATTTTTATTAAGAATTGAAGATGTATAAATATCTAAATCCTGCTTTTCTTCAACTGACATATGTAAATCATCTTTGTATGTTGATAGAGTTTTTCAACTATATTTTCAAGGAAAATTACTAAATTTTGTAAAAGAATTCAGATATGATTTTTTCATTTGTCTAAAATCTACTACCTTTAAAAATTTATAATATTCTTCTTTTCAAATACCATTTTCACCTTCCATATTGTTAATTTCTCTTTTACTTTTTCATCTAAATTTATCAAATTTTGCATTTCTATTTCATTTTTTTATACGTTTTCTTAATCATCATCATAAATAATAATTAAGAGTTTGATTTTTACTCATTCAATCTATTTGTTCTTTCATTTTTAAAGCATAATCTTCTTTTGACTCATCAATATCTTGTAAAGATTTTAATGCTTTTATATATTCTTCTTCTGCTTCTTGTACTTTTGTTCAATCTAGTTCTAAAACAGAAAAAATATTTCAAACAATATATTCCTTTAATTTTTGAATCATTTCTACTCATTCAGATAATCATTTTGGTAAATTATCTATAGATTGTTTAATTTGTTCTTTTGTTATTGCTCAAGTATAATTATGACTAGAAACTTTATTCATTTTATATATTTTATAAGCTAATATTACATTAATTTTAACATATATTTTTTTTAAAAACAAATAAAATTTAAGTTATTTATTTAATAATTTTTATATAAAAAGGACTTTGGAAAATGAACTGACCCCCGAAAAATGGAATACAAAAAGGGACTAAAGATTAAAAATGCCT
>CAZJHB010000074.1:0-1072 GCA_964545685.1 uncultured Candidatus Peribacteria bacterium
AATAATATAATTATGAAAAAAATAAATTTAGTAAAGATATGAAGTGATTCAATTGTTGATAAAAAAAATAAACAACTAAAAGAACCAGTTATTAAAAATATAATAGAGGATATATTGTATTTAAAAGAAAAAACTTGAGAAGATTTTATGGTATTATCATCTTGAGCAGTAGCAAAATGAAGATCTTTGGTAAAAGAATCAAGTAAATTTTTAAAATCAACGCTTTCTTCTATATGACAACATAGATTAATGTTACTATATGATAGATTAGTTTGAACAGATAATTTGGTATCACAAATATTGATTGATGATAAATATAATGAGAATTTATTTAGTAGTATTGCAGATGCTAGTAATTTAGTATTTGATGAAAATGCTAAAAAACTTTTACGACCTTGTTAGCGAGCAGTTTGATAGACATTTATTAAAAACTATATTAGATGGAGTAAAAAATAGTGTTTTAACTATTATAAATTATAATGATTCAACTAGTAGTATTGAATTAGATAAAATATCTGATAAAACAGATAATGATAAAAATACAGTTTTTTTAAGTAGATTAATTAATACTTATTCGGAGGAAACTCTTTATAAAATTTCAAAAGTTTTTTATTTAACTAATACTGATTGAGTATTAGATGAAAATAAAAAAACTGTTGGTTGATATGATAATTTAGATATAACTTGTGAATGTGAAGTTAATAGAATTAAACAGCAATTACTATGTTATATTGATAATTCAACGAGTGATAATTGAACGTGATGAATGTGAAGTAAGATATTATCAGGATTGGAATGTTTGAAATATTGAGTAGATTGAGTGTATATTTGTAATTCTGAAAATTGATTGAAAATGGATGGGAAGGTTACTAGGATTTTGAGTAAATAATAATAAAATTTTTAATGACATATGTTTTCATAGGACATTTTTTTAGGTTGTAAATGGGGATTTACATTATACTTAAAAAAGTGTCCGTGTTAATTTTAGAATTTAGGTTTTTTTATTTGTAATTATTAATATTATTAATATGATATATATTATTAATATGATATATATTATTTAAAAATAAAC
>CAZJHB010000074.1:1172-6318 GCA_964545685.1 uncultured Candidatus Peribacteria bacterium
ATATTATTAATATGATATATATTATTAATATGATATATATTATTTAAAAATAAACATATGAAAAATAAATTTATATTATTAGTAATTGTTTCTTTGTTATTTTCTTGTGGTATACAGAAAGAGGAAAATATAAGTGTTGAAAATAAGGTAGTAAATGATAATGAAAATAATAAAATTATTTCAGAAGAAAAAGTTAATGAAAAGCATATAAGAAAAGAAATTTTATTAGATTTTTATAGAAATGTATATGAAAAAAATTGTGATTGAATGTTAAGATATTTAAGATGAGATTTTTATATAATGTGAATGGAAAAAACTACAGATGTAGAATCTTATATAGAAAAACATTGAAAAGAAACTTTTTGTAACTTTGTTCCATCTATTTTTACTAATAATAAAAATTTTGAAGATTATATTCCTTCTTATGATTATAAGGAATATGTATATGAAGATTATAAAAAAGGAAGAATATCCTTTTTGGGAGTATCAAAAGAAATATCTGATAATTATTTTGTAGAGTGAGATTATTTATTAATTTGAAATATATTAAAAGACTGAAAAGAACCAATACTTACAGAGGAATTTCTTCCTTATTGAAGTATTATTTTTTCTAAAGATTCAAATGGTTATAGAGTAAAAGTTTTAAATGCAATTATAAGTACTGATAATTATAAAAGGTTAAATAAATATTTTGGTATAGATGATAATAATGTATATTATATTAATTTAAGTAATGAACAAGAAATTATATATTGAGTTGATCAAAATTCATTTGAAGTAATTGATTTTGATTTAAATGATAGTGCATATGCAAAAGATATGAATAATATTTATAAGAGAAGTTCGGTAATAGAATGAGCAGATATTAATAGTTTTAATATATTAGATCATATTTATGCAAAAGATAAGAATAATGTTTATAAGTGAATTTCAGTAATGGAATGAGTTGATAGTAATAGTTTTGAAATATTAAATGTTTATATTACAAAAGATAAAAATAATGTATATTATGGTTGAGAAATTTTAGAATGAGTTGATGTTGTTTCATTTGATATTATAGGAGATGGAATTATTTATCAAAAAGATAAAAATAATATATATTATGGTTGAAAAATTTTAGAATGAGCTGATGTTGTTTCATTTGAAGTAATTAATGATAAGTATGCTAAAGATAAGAATAATTGTTATAAAAATTGAAAATTACTTGATTCTATGGAAAGATGTGAAAATGCTTCAAAGTAGATATTAAAACTATGGAGTTAAAAATAAAAGTTTTCAAGATTTTATTATATTTATATATTTAGTAAGTATTTGATATAATGTATAATTATTAATGGTATAATTCTAGAATTAAAGATATTTTCTTTTATTTCAGTTATTTTAGATTTATTCATTATATTACTAAATATTACTTTTTTATTTTTTCAAATTATATATTTAAATCTTCATCATTTTTTTGATAATTCGTAAATAAAATTTTGATAATAAAATCAATTTTCTTTGTTATATATTGAATTTATTTTTAATATAATATATTCTAAATTTTTATAATTTATATTTTTAAATGTTTTATAATTATCTATTTTTTCTAAGATAATATTTAAAATTGAATCAAATTTAATTGCATTTATTTTTTTTATTTTTATATAATTTAATATTTTTATTAAATTATTAAAATTATAAGAATATTTAATAGAAATATGTATTGTAGTAATTATAAATTCTTGAATATTTTTATTATCATAATTTATATTAAAATTCTTATATATATGATCTATATTTTCATTTATAAAATTTGGATTATTTTTTATATATTCTTGAAAACTATAGTAACTTCATATATTTGTAAAAATAAAGTTGTAAAGTAAATATAAAAAATTTTCATTTTCAAAAATATTAATATTATTATTTATTATGAATTTTATTAAATTGTTTATTGATAATATTGAAAAACTATCTGATTGAAAAATATTTTTATCTTTAATTTTTTCTAAATAAAAATTAAGAAATTGATTTTGTATATTTGTTTCAAATAATTTTTTTTGATATATAAGTGATAAGAAGAATAATATATTATCATTTATTTTTGAGTTTAAATTTTCTACTCATAGATAATTTATAGAATTATATGTTTTTAGTAAAAAATCAAATAAAATATCTGAATCTAATTTTTTTAGTTCTTCAAAAAAATCATCAAAATTAATTTTATTTGATATTAAATTTATTGATAAAGTTCAATAGTAAGTTTTTTGAATTCAATTCTTTTCTAATTGATATAAAATATACAATGCTTCATGAAATTTAAAATTGAAATAATTAATTAATTCAAATAATTCAATATTTGTATCTTTAATAATATTAATATTATTTTTAATTATATTTTTAAATATATTTTTAAAAAATTCAATATGATTTTTTAAGTTTATATTATTTTTGAAATCTTTTAAAAAATTTTTTATAAGTCTATATTTTATATACTGATTAATTTTTTCTATATTATATTTAGATATTAATATTAATATATCATTTGATAATAAAATTTTGTCATATCTGTAAAATAAAAAGTCATTAATATATATATTTTCTTTTGAAATTTCTTCAATATTTTCAAATATATACATTAAATATTTTGATAATTTTTCAGGTATAATTTCATTATTTTCTACATATTTTTCTATTAATATAAGATAAATATGAATAAACTTATGATTATATCAAATATTTTTTTCAATATAATCAAAATATTCAATAATATTAATTTCTTTTAAAATTTTATAGTGTTCAAAAGTTAATTTATTATCTTTTATAATATTTTTTAGTAGATCTTGAAAAATATTATCATTCATTGAAAAATAGTTATATTATAATATATTAATTTTATATTATTATTACTAAAAAATCAAATAATTATCTTGTTTAATATTTTTAAATATGTTAAACTTATATTATGTAATTTTTATTATATATATTATAGTATTATATGAATCATGATAATAGTTCAAATTTAAATACATTTTATTCAAGTACTAATATGTATCATGATATTTCTGAAGTAGTATGAAAAAATGTTACAATATATAAGGATCAAGTTTCATTTATAATTTCTGATTCTAATACAGAAAGTTTTATAGATATAGATTATAATAAAAAATGACAAAAATTTATAGAATACTTAAAAAATATGGAATGATTTGATGAATCAGATTTATATTTGTGAGTTAAGTATATATCAATAGATACTATTTGATATTTTTCAGTAATTGATTGAATAGAAAATTTAACAATAAAAGAAATTGAAAAATTAGTATCTCATCTTGAAATGAAATTAGATGATTTTAAAGTAGTTATTAATAAATTAGTAAATGTATGAATTGATATTAATATTGGAAATATTATTAAATATTTTTGAATTTTTAGGTATTTAAATGATAAAGAATTTGAAGTTGTTTCCTCAATTTTAAAAGAACACAAATATCTTTTATATAATAAAGTATTTATTGATTTGATAAGTCAAAGTAGTTTTTATGATATTATTTTATGATTAGAAGATCTTAATAAAGATTTAAATATAGTAAATATATTAGAATATAAAATACAATATATTAATCCAACTTTCAATGAAATGAAATATGAAAATACAGATACTCCAAAAAATTATAATTTTTGGTATCCAGATAATAGTATAAATATTTGAGATTATACAAAAGATAGTTTTCCTTTTATTGGTTTAGATATTTGTAGTGAATTTAATTCTTCACAAAATCATACCTTCAAAGAACAAGTTGAATTGACAAATATCATTTGAACAGTAGATGCTACTATGAATTCTTGGTTAGATAGAGCATTATGATGAAATAGGGATGCTAAAAAATATGCTGATTTAATGTTAAAAAAATCAAGTAAAATGTTAGAATCATTTGATTATGATCCTATTAGTTTACTTAAATTAAAATGACCTAATTGAGCTTTTGTTTATATAGTTGGTGATAATTGAAATCATAGAATTGTTGCTTGAAAAATGGCTAATCTTCCTTTTGTAGATGCTAAAGTAAGTTATATAAATTTTCCAAAAAATATTAAATTGAATGATAAAGATATTGATGATTTTCAAAATAGAATAAATTTATGAATAATAGATTGATATATTGAAAATAATATTTTATATATTAATAATATTCTTTTTGATTGAGCTTATTTAGAAAGAGATAGTTTATTTAAATATATAAGTGTATATGAAATGGTTTATCCTGATTCTTTTAGTAAGATAAAGAAAATATTAGAATTATAAAATTAAAAAATAAAAATTTGCATTAAAGTATTTTAAACTTTTATAATAAGAATTACATTATTTTGATTTTTATTTTTTTTACTATTTATGAAAATTATTTAAATCAGTTTTACTTATATGAAGAGTTCTTTTGTTATCAAGTTGTAGTAATGATAATTTAATTAATAGTACGAACTTAACTATTAATGAAAATTGAATAAATAATGAAAATATTTTATCTGATTGATTTATATGATGGTTGAATAAATAGTGAAAACTATATTCCATTTGATAAAATTGATTCTTTTTTTGGAGAGAATTTATAACCCCTCTCCCTACACTTCGTTTCAGGTGCTCCTCTTGAAAAGGGGAAAAATACAAAAATAAAACTAATTTTATAATTATTTTTCCCCTTTTTAAGGGGAATACCCGAGGTACGAGGGGAAGGGGTTATTTGCTTTTATAAATTAAATTATTAAAATACCGACTCGCAATTAGTTTATAACAAAAATAAAAATGAAAACAAAATCTATATTAAATATGGCTATAGTAAAAAAGATTTTTACTTTAGCCATACCTAATATTATTCGCAAATTTACTTCAAAGTGCATATCAATTAATAGATGCTTTTTGGGTATGAAGATTATGAGAAAATGCTGTTGCTGCTCAAACTATATTATTAGTATTTATTGTATCAGTAGTTTTATGAATTATTTGATATTTTTCTTCTAGTTTTATTTTACAACTTATGTGAGTTGAACAAGCAGCATTTGCTGATGCTTTATCATTTTTGAAAATTTCTTTTTTATGAATGGTATTTGTGTTTTGATTTTTTGTACCATGAGAAGAAACTGTTATTAATTTATGAGCAAGATTTTT
>CAZJHB010000075.1:0-2113 GCA_964545685.1 uncultured Candidatus Peribacteria bacterium
GAAGGGGTTATTTTTTGTATTTTCAATCAACAAATGATATAATTATATTGATATTTAAGTAATAAAAAAACTTATAACAATATGAAACTAAAAAAAAGAACAATAATTATACTATTAGTAATTATTATATTAGTAGTTGTATGATATATACATAACAAAAATAAAAAAGTTAAACTTGAAGCAGAACAAGAGGCGAAAATGGCTTATAGTGTGGTAACATGAGATATAAAAACAGAAGTAAAAGTCTCAGCTACTGCCAAATTAGCAAATGAACAAAATCTATCTTTTTGAAAGCAGTGAAAAATCACAAATGTATTTGTTAGTGTTTGAGATGAAGTAAAAGAATGAGATATATTAGCTGAGTTGAGTATGGATGATTTTCAAAATAATATAGAAACAGCAAAGTTAGAAGTAAAAAATGCTCAGTTATCTTTGGAAAAATTACTTAATAATGACACATCTTTATTAGAATCACAAATATCAAATCAAATAAGCGAAGCTAATTCAAATTATAAATTAGAATTGGAACAAAAAAAGATATTAAAAAAACAATTAGAAGCAATAATGAAGCAAAAAGAAGATGAATTGGATCAATTTCTTCGTGATTATAGATTGTCAGAAAAGAATTTAGAAATAGCTAAGTCTTGATTAGAAGTTAATACAAATATTGAAAATGAACAAACAGAAGACACTTTGTTAGTTAGAATACAAACTATCAATTCAATTATTGATTCTCTAAATTTTAGTTTATGAGATATGAAATATATTGTTGAATCAGTAGATGAAATATTTTGAGTAAGTAGTAAATTCAAAAATAAAAATGATCAATATGATATATATTTATGAGCTAAAAATACTAATTTGAAAAATCTTACAAAGTCTAATATTAGTAAATCATATAATTTTATAAATAAATATCAATTTGAAGTTGAAAAGATTGATTCACAGATGTCTGATAATGATATTTATAATATTATTCAAAGTTTTTACTGAGAATCAAAAATATTAGTTGAACTTTGTGATAATGCACTGGATACAATTGATATGTCTATAGAATCTTTAGGTAATTTATCTTCTAGTGATATTGAGTGATTTAAGACAACATTAACTACTTCAAGAGTAAGTTCACTTTCAGTAAGAACTAATTTAGAAAATCTATCCACTTCTATTCTTTCTCTTTTATCAGGTAGTTCAACAGAAGAACAATCAGAAATTTCTTTACATCAAAAACAATTAGATTATGAAAAACAAGAATTATTACTTTTAAATAAGAAAGATAATATATTATTCTTGAATAAGAATATAGATAATTTGAAGTTGGATCATGCAAATCAATTGAATAGAAAAACAACTCAATTAGATAATATTTTGGATAATATTGGTTTATTAGAAAAAGAACTACAAGATGTTATAGATTGACCAGATTCTTATGATATAAATCAATTAAAAAACACAATTAGTCAAGCAGAATTAAGATTAGAAAAAGCATTGGATCAAAAAGATGATTATCAAATTACTGCTGAATTTGATTGAAGAGTTCGTAGTGTTGATATAATAGTATGAGAACAATATGAGCTTGATGATAGAAAGTTTATAGTTGTAGAAAATCCTAATTTGATTGAACTAGAATTGGAGGTAAATCAAATTGATATAGTTAAAATCAAGGAAGATAATCCTGTAGTTATAACATTTGATGCTTTTCCTCATAATCCTATTGATGCAAAAATAACATCTAGAAATGTAAATCCTGAAGCAAATTGAAGATGATGAATATTTTATAAAGTTAATATTATTTTGGAAAAACAAGATTTAGAAATATTAGCTGGGATGTCTGCTTTGGTTACTGTTACAACAGATAGTGCGAAAAATGTTTTGCTTATACCATCACTTGCTTTGGTTCAAAAATCAAATAAACAATTTGTATATATAAAAGATTGAGAAACATATAAGCTTCATGAAATAAAAACAGGTATAGTTAATAATTTTAATGCAGAAGTTATTGAAGGCTTAAAAGAATGAGATATTATTAAATCATCAGTTTTGAATGAGCAAGCTTTGATGGATATGTGAATAGATGATTGAAGTGATACTCCATTTGGTAAGTAGATTATAA
>CAZJHB010000075.1:2213-4618 GCA_964545685.1 uncultured Candidatus Peribacteria bacterium
ATGATTAATATTAAAAAATTAACAAAATCTTACATAATCTGAGGAGAAGCAACTTTGGTTTTGAAGTGAATTGACCTAAAAGTAAAAGAGGGCGATTTTATTGCAATAATGTGACCTTCTTGATCATGAAAATCTACATTGATGAATATGATAGGTCTTTTGGATATTCCAACATGATGAAAGTATTTATTCAATAAAGTAAATGTTGAAAATTTGACAGAAGAAGAACAGGCATTGTTTCGTAGAGATCAAATATGATTTGTTTTTCAATGATATAATCTTTTACCGAAATTACCAGCTTGGGAGCAAGTAGCTTTACCTTTATCATATAAATGATGGTGATATAATAAAAGATACAAAAGAGCATTAGAGGTTTTAAAAGAAGTATGACTTTGAAATAAAATTAATCATAGACCAGATATGTTATCGGGAGGACAACAGCAAAGAGTTTGTATAGCAAGAGCATTAGTATGTAATCCTTCTATAATTTTGGCTGATGAACCTACTTGAGCTTTGGATAGTGTAACCTGAAAAGAAGTTTTGAAATTGTTTACAAAATTGAATAAAAAGTGAAAAACTATAATAATGATTACCCATGACAAAGAAGTTGCTTCTTTTGCAGATAAAAGAATTCATATAAAAGATGGTTTAATTTATAAGATTAAAAACTAATGTCATTTTTACAACATATAATACAAGCTTTACAAAATATTTATTCAAATAAAATGAGATCTTTTTTAAGTATCTTATGATTAGTTATTTGAGTTTTTTCTGTAACGGTTATGTTTTCAGTTGGTGAATGACTTAAATCTCAAGTGTTATGAGAATTTGAAAGTGCAACAAAAAATACTATTACGGTTATAGCTTGAAAATCTTTTAATCCTTTTGCACCTCAAAGAAAAACTGAAATACCTTGATTTACAGACTCTGATATTGCTTTTTTTGCTGATTCAATGTGATTTGTTAATAATATTACTCCAATTGCTGAACTTTTTGAATTTGTACAGATTAAATGATCAAAAGTTGATGATGTAAGAATTGTAGCTTGAAGTAAGGAATATATGGGAATAGAATGATTAAAACTTGTTGCTTGAAGAGGATTAAATGCAAATGATTTAAGGAATTTTAGTAATGTGACAGTTATTAGTGAAAATACAGTTGAAGACTATTTTAAAATGAGTCCGGAAGAAGTTATCTGAAAAGAAATAATTATTGCAGATCAATATTTTTCTATAGTATGAGTTACAAAAGCTCAAGGAGGATGACTTGTAGATGTAAAAACAACACTTATTCCAATTTCTACTGCTCAACAAAAAATCACTTCTAATCCTTTTTATCCATATATTGTTTTTGAAGTTAATGAGAGTATTACATCTAAAGAAGCTGTAAAGTTGGTAAAGTACACTTTGTTAAAGTGGCAATGAGCTAGTCATATGGATGATGCATTATTTCAAGTAATGTCTACTGAAACAATGATGGAACAAATTACATCAGTAACTAATATGTTACAAGCAGCATTGCTTGGAATTTGAGCTATTTCATTGTTAGTTTCAGGGATTTGAGTTATGAATATAATGCTTGTATCTGTAACTGAAAGAACTAGAGAAATAGGTATTAGAAAAGCTATATGAGCTAGACAAAAAGATATAATGATGCAATTTTTGACAGAGTCTGTTGTTTTGTGATTGATAGGTTGTACTATATGAGTATGATTTAGTTGGTTTGTTATATGGTGATTACAACAAGTGAGTGTACCTGCATTATTGAACTGAAAAACTCTTTTAGTTGCTGTTATCTTTTCAGCATGAACATGAATTATTTTTTGAGTATGACCTGCAAAAAAAGCAGCAAAAATGAAACCAATTGATGCATTGAGGTTTGAGTAGAGGATTATTTTTATCTTGAATTTTTTCTTTACAAAAATCAATTTATTTATATACTTCAATCACTTGGTAATATCAAGAGTGAGTAAAAGGGAATAGGCCCGTTTGTATTACTCCAGCAACCTATCTTTAAGATAAGGTGCTAATTCCTACCCAATTTTATGGGAAAAGATGTGTAGTATAATCATAAACCTTAGATTAAAAATATGCTTTTTCATAATATTTGGGAAGTATATTTTTTTAATTTATATATTTTATGAAATATTTAATTACATCTGAGTCAGTTTCATGTTGACATCCAGATAAGATGTGTGATCAAATAAGTGATGCAATTTTGGATGCATGTTTTGAGCAAGATCCTAATTCTAGAATAGCTTGTGAAACTTTAGTTACTACTTGAACTGTAATAGTAAGTGGTGAAATTACAACAAAAGCAAATGTAAATTATACGCAGTTAGTAAGAAATACTATAAAAGAAATTTGATATAATTCAAGTGAAGCTTGTTTTGATTGAGATGAAGT
>CAZJHB010000075.1:4718-6284 GCA_964545685.1 uncultured Candidatus Peribacteria bacterium
ATTAAAAATTATATATTTCAAGTTTTATAACTTCATAATTTGTAAAAACTGTTTTAACTGTTTCTCTTGATACTATTTTTAATCTATTAGGTATATATGAAATACCTTCAAATAGTAAGTTTCATAATCATTTTGGAACCGTTATAAGAATTTGTATAGAATCTTTTCAAGTTTCAACAATTTTTTCAAGTATTTGTTCTTTCGGATAAGTAAAAAGTGGCATATATACAATATCAGCTTCTGAAAAATTATATTCAGTTCAATTACACTGAACAAATGTAATTTTATCTTCATTTAATCAGCTAATCATTTCTCAAGAAATAAAAATAGCTTCATGATTATAATCTATTCAAATTATATGTTCTATGTCTGTATTTTCTGCTATATATAATAATGTTTCTGGAAAAGGTCAACTTCAAATCATTACAAGATTTTTAGCTTTAGAAAAATCAAGACTTTTAATTTCTTTTCACTTTGAGTTAAAAGATTGCTTTATAACATCTTTATCAATTAAATCTGTAAAACTTTCAAAATTATGTATTCCTTGAGTCATTATTGATAAAGCTTGAACAGATTCAATACTTCTTAAATAATATAAGTTAGCTTGAGTAAAATAATCTTTATAAAAATTATAATACTTACTATGAAGGAAAGTATTATAAAGTTCATCATTATCCACACTAGTTAAATATTGTCTTAGGTCTTTAATTATATTAAAAAATTCTTGTTTATTATGTATATAATCAATATTTATAAGTTTTGTTCTATAACTTTCTAATTTTTTTACAAAATCATTTAAGTCTGTAATATTATTATCTTTTATATTCATAGTTTTTAGTTATAAAATTATAAATTATTTTTTGCTTTTTGTGTAGTAGTTTCTAATTCTTCAATAAAAGTTTTATATAGTTTTGCTGAATTAAGATTAATATTAAAAATATTACTACATTTTTTATAAATAGGTAAAAAATATTTTTCTATTTCTCTTATTTTTCTTAGTTTTTTTTCTTTTGAAAAAGGTTTCATATCTGATAAATTATGTATTTGGTCAGCTATTTTTATAAAAAAAATAAAAGGTTCTGCTATAATTCAAGTATAAAATCTATTTAAATATATATGAAATCTAAAATCAACATATTCATCAAAATTTGTATATTTTTCAAGATTAGATACTTTTTTTTGTTTTTGTTTTTGTTTAAATTCTTTTTTTAGTTTTTCTTGATTATCAGGTTTTTTATTTTTTGAAAGAGCATTTACAATAAATCAAACTCTTTCTCAAAATAATTCGCTTAAATTAAAATTATTTAAAGTAGTATCTTCACATACATCATGTAATACAGCCGCTATTAATGCTTCTTCTTGAAAATTGTATTTTTTTAAAAAATTCATTACAGCAATCGGATGATTAATAGAAAGAGTTCAATCTTTTCTCAATTGTCATTTATGATATTTTGTAGCAATTTCAATAGCTTTTTCTAGTTGAGAAATCATAAAAATTGTTTTATAAATTATTTTTTTCTAATGAGTTATACTTATTTTTTTTGAAAAATCAAGTACAAAAAACAA
>CAZJHB010000076.1:0-6274 GCA_964545685.1 uncultured Candidatus Peribacteria bacterium
AATGATTTGTACTATGGTTGACTGGATTATCTTGAGCTTGAAAATCAACTGTAGCTGATAACTTATTTAATAGATTGGCTGAAGAGTGATTTGCTCATATTGAGAGATTGGATTGAGATATTGTTAGAGAAAATCTTACAAAAGATTTATGATTTACAAAAGATGATAGAAAAACAAATATTGAAAGAGTTGCATTTGTTGCTAAATTATTGAGTAGAAATTGAGTTTGAGTTATTTCAACTTTTATTTCTCCATATGAAACTGAAAGAGTAATGGTTAAAAATCATGTAACTAATTATATTGAGGTACATGTTAATGCACCTTTGGAAGTTTGTGAGTCTAGAGATGTAAAATGATTGTATCAAAAAGCTAGAGAATGAATAATTCCAAATTTTACATGAATTTCAGATCCTTATGAAACTCCTGTAAATCCACATATTGTATTACATACTTGAGATGAAAGTATTGATGAGAGTGTGGAGAAGGTTTATGATTTTTTGGAGAGTAATTGATATTTGTAAAAATTAATAAAATATAAAAAAAATGAAAACATTAATACTTGCATGATGATCTTGAACTAGATTATGGCCATTATCTAGAAAATTATACCCTAAACAATTTATTCAATTAAAAGAATTTGATAACATATCTTTTTTTCAAAAAACAATAAAAAGAGCAGTAAAAATTTCAGATATTTCAGATATTTTTATTGTTACAAGTAAAGATTACAAATTCCACTGTATAAACCAAGCAAATGAAATATGAATTAATCTAGATGAAAGTCAAATATTAGTTGAACCTTGTGCTAGAAATACTTTAGCAGCAATATCTTTATGAATGAAGTATTTTTGAAACGATGATATAGCAACAATACTTTCAGCGGATCATATTATAAATAATGAAGAACTATTTATAGATAAAATAAATAAATGTAAAGAAAAATCTAAAGAAAGTTTGATACTTTTTTGAGTAAAACCAACTTCTCCACATACTTGATACTGATATATAAACTTTAATAATACAAATAATTCAAATAATTCAAACACACCATATAAAGTAAATGAATTTAAAGAAAAACCTAATCTAGAACAAGCAAAAGAATATTTAAATAAATGATATTATTGGAATGCTTGAATTTTTATGTTTTCTAAAAATGTTTTTTTCAATGAATTAAAAAATAATAATCCTAGTTTTTATAATGCTTTTCTAAAAATTGATGAAAATATTGAAAATTTTAATCAACTTCCTAATATTTCAATAGATTACTGATTATTTGAAAAAACAAAGAATATTTATGTATGATTACTTAATCTATATTGGAATGATTTGTGATCTTTTGATGCATTTGATGAATATTTTAAAACAAAATGAATCAAAAATGAAAATATTTTAGAAATTAAATGAAAATGAAATTTTGCATTATCAGATACACAGGATAAAAAAATATCAATAGTTTGAACAAATGATTTAATAATAATTGACACAAAAGATGCATTACTTGTATCACAAAAATGAGAAAGTCAAAATGTAAAAGAAATAGTATCTACATATAATAAAAAGTGATTAGACATTACTGAATTATGAAAAACAGTTTATAGACCTTGGTGAAATTATACAATAATAGATTCAGGAAAAGGATTTCAAACAAAACGTTTAACTGTTCTAAAATGAAAAAAATTATCATCTCAAATGCATTATCATAGATCAGAACACTGGGTCGTAGTAAGTTGAGCTGCTAAAGTAACTATTTGAGAAAAAGAAATAATTTTAACAAAATGAGAAAGTACTTTTATTCCAATCAAAACATTACATAGATTGGAAAATTGTTGAAAACAAGATTTACATATTATAGAAAGCCAAATTTGAGATTATTTAGGAGAAGATGATATTGTTAGATTTGAAGATGAATTTTGAAGAATATAAAAATATTATATTAAATAATAAAACTAAAATAAATATGAAAAAAGCATTTATAACTTGAGTAACTGGACAAGATTGATCTTACTTAATAGAATTACTATTATCAAAATGATATGAAGTACATTGAATCAAAAGAAGAGCTTCTTCTTTTAATACTCAAAGAATAGATCATTTATTTGAAGAAAAAAACTTTATACTACATTATTGAGATTTAACAGATAGTGGAAATCTTATAAAATTAATTACAGAAATAAAACCAGATGAAATATATAATCTTGCTGCTCAATCTCATGTTGCAGTAAGTTTTGAAATGCCAGAATATACAGCAGATACTGTATGAATTGGTACTTTAAGATTACTTGAAGCAATTAGAGTAGCTTGAATAGAAAAAACTTGTAAATTTTATCAAGCAAGTACTTCTGAATTATTTTGAGGACTAGATTACAATAGACCTGAAAAATGATATACAGAAGAATCACCTATGCATCCTAGAAGTCCTTATTGATGTGCAAAATTGTATGCAATGTGGATAACTAGAAATTACAAAGAATCTTACAATATGTTTGCTTGTAATGGTATATTATTCAATCATGAATCACCAAATAGGTGAGAAACATTTGTAACTAGAAAAATTACAATGGCTGTTGCAAAAATCAGTTTATGACTTCAAGATAAATTATATTTATGAAATCTAGATGCTAAAAGAGATTGGTGACATGCCAAAGATTATGTTGAAGCAATGTATTTAATGCTTCAACAAGATACTCCACAAGATTATGTTATCTCTACATGAGAAACAAATTCAGTTAGAGATTTTGTAAACTGGAGTTTTGAAGAAGTATGAATAGAAATTGAATGGAAAGGAGAATGAGTAGATGAAAAATGATATGATAAAAAAACATGAAAATGTTTAGTTGAAGTTAATCCAAAATATTTCCGCCCTGCTGAAGTAGATTTTTTATTATGAGATAGTACAAAAGCTAGAAAAGAACTATGATGGACTCCAAAATATAGTGTAAGAAAAATGTGTAAAGAAATGGTGGTATGTGATATTGAAAATTTTAAAAAACAAGAAATATTAAAAAAACATGGATATGAAATATTAAATCAATATGAATTATAATAATGTATATAAAAAATAAAATATATAAAGATATTTTAAAAAATATTATAGTACAAACTGTTGATATTATTTTTCTTAATGAAGATAATAAAATATTACTTTGATTAAGAAAAAATTCTCCTCTTAAATGAGAGTATTATTTACCAGGATGAAGAAGATTAAAAAATGAAACTATACAAGATTCAGTTATTAGAAAATCCAAAGAAGAAATATGAATTAATATAGATATAGATAAATTAAAATTTTTATGAGTTTATGATGATATATATGAAGATTCAATGTATGAAAATATATCTTCTCATTATTCTCCTATAATATTTGTATATAAATTAAGTAAAGAAGAAGAAAAAAATTTAAAAATTGATGAACAACACGAAAATTTCATATTTTTTGATTTAACTGATAATAGTTTATGTGATATATTAAAAGTAAAAATTAATGATTTAATAAAAATAATTTAAATTTAATTATAAAAAAATGATAAAATTAATAAAATCTTCTTTTTACAATGAAGAACAAACAAAAAAAGAATTATGTGAATTTATTACTAATGCACAACAATTAAGTTATTCTAAATATTGTAAACAATTTGAAAGTGATTTTGCTAAATGGCAAGGAACTAAATATTGTGTATTTTTAAATAGTTGAAGCTCTGCTAATCTCGCTATAATTCAAACATTATTAAATTTATGAAAAATAAATAAAAATGATAATGTTGCCTTTTCTTCTTTAACATGGTCTACTAATGTTATGCCAATTATACAATTATGATTAAATCCAATTCCATTAGATGTAGAATTAAATACTCTTAATGTATCTATAGAAAAATTAAAAGAAATTCATAAAAAAAATAATATAAAAGTATTATTTTTAACAAATTTATTATGATTTTGTGATGAAATAGATAAAATAAAATTGTATTGTAATGAAAATAATATTATATTATTAGAAGATAACTGCGAATCAATGTGAACTGTATATAAATGAAAAAAACTATGAAATTATTGAGAAATGTCTAGTTTTTCAACATATGTAGGTCATCATATGTCTACTATAGAATGATGAATGGTTTGTACAAACAATGAAGAATATTATAAAATGCTTATTATTGTTAGAGCTCATGGATGGGATAGAAATATGGAAAAAGAAGATCAAAACAAAATAAGAAAAGAATATAATATAGAGAATAACCTTCATTCTAATTATGCATTTTATAATCTATGATATAATCTTAGACCTTCTGAAATTAATTGATTTTTAGGTTGTACACAAATACCATATTTAAATGAAATAGTTGAAAAAAGAGAAAAAAACTTCAAAATATTTGTTGAATTAATTAATTCTAATCCTAATTTTGAAAATATAAAATATGAGCATATTTATTTAGTATCTAATTTTTCTGTTCCTATAATTTGTAAATCAAAAGATATATTAACTAAATATATTAATAAATTTCAAGAAAATAATGTTGAAATTAGACCTATAGTATGATGAGATATAACTAATCAAATATTTTGGAAAAACCTTTATTGAGATAAATATATTAACAAAAATGCAAGATATATTCATGAAAATTGATTTTATTTTTGAAATTCACCTGAATATACTACTGAAGAGATTGATTTACTTTGTTCTTTATTAAAATAATAATATGATAAAAAATTCAAAAATATATATAGCATGACATACTTGACTTGTTTGATGAGCTATAGTAAAAAAATTAAAATCAGAATGATATAATAATCTATTCTTAAAGACAAGAAAAGAGTTAAATTTATTAAATCAAAATGATGTATTTAGTTTTTTAGAAAAAGAAAAACCTGAATATATTATTTTAGTTGCCGCAAAAGTATGATGAATCAAAGCAAATATGACTTATCCAGCAGAGTTTTTATATGAAAATTTACAAATTCAAAATAATATAATTTGGTGAGCATTAAAAGCTTGAATTAATAATTTATTATTTTTATGATCAAGTTGTATATATCCCAGATGATGTGAACAACCAATGAAAGAAGAATATTTACTTACTTGAAAACCTGAACCTACAAATGAATGATATTCTTTAGCAAAAATAGCATGAATTAAATTATGTGAAAAAATATATGAAGAATATTGAAAAAATTATATATCATGTATGCCAACAAATATCTATTGACCATGAGATAATTTTGATCCCGAAAGTTCACATGTTATTCCATGATTAATGAGAAGAATGCATGAGGCTAAAATTAATTGAATTTCTGAAGTAATTATTTGGTGAACATGAAATAGTAGAAGAGAATTCCTATATGTAGATGATTTAGCTGAAGCTTGTTTATGGTTAATAAATAATTATAATAAAAAAGAATTTATTAATATTTGAACTTGAAAAGATATATCAATTAAAGAATTAGCATTTTTAATTAAAGATATAGTCTGATATAAATGAGAATTAAAATTTGATATTAATAAGCCTGATTGAATGCCTAAGAAATTATTAGATGTTAGTAAATTAAATGAATTATGATGGAATTATAAGACAGAATTAGATAAATGATTAGAAAAGAGTTATAAGTGGTTTTTAGAGAATAATAAATAAAACAAATCTATAAATTGGATTTAATTTAAATTGATAATTTATATTTAAAATGTTAAAAAATAACAAAAAAACTCTTTATATACATATATGATGTCCAAAAACATGAACTACAACTTTACAAACTCATATTTTTCCAAAATTAATAAATACTAAAATTTATACAAATTCTTGTCAAGGTAAAATTTATAATAAAATTATTAACCCTTTACATAATTATATTACTTTAAAAAAATATAAAAAAGAATTAAATAATCCTATAATATTTAATAATCTTAGAAAAGAAATAATTAACTCTAATGTTAATAATTTTATTATTAGTAGTGAAGCTCTTGTAATAAATGATTCTCTTATATATAAAGAAAGGTCGAATATGAAAGAAAGAGCTTTAAAAATAAATAAATTATATTTATTTATATCAGATATATGTAATATAAAAATAATAATAACTATAAGAAATCAATATGAATTAATAAAATCATATTATGCTGAAACAAATTGATATTGATATTCTTTTAAAAATTTTGTTGATTTCTTTATAAAAGAAAAAATTTGAGATTATAATTATATATTAAATTATTATGAAAATATATTTAAAAAAGAAAATATATATGTTTGGCCAATGGAAAAAATATTTAATGAATCTATCAATT
>CAZJHB010000077.1:0-6272 GCA_964545685.1 uncultured Candidatus Peribacteria bacterium
TAAATGAAACTATAATAAAATCTATTATATGGAATACTATAATAGATTTATTTAGTAGAGAAAAAAATATTGATATAACTCCCTATTTGATTTCTATTACTATAAATAAAAATAATATAAAAATAAAAACAAACAAACCTATTATCAATACAGAATTACTTACTATTGATGATAAAATAAAAGATACTTTAAAAGAAAAATTTAAAAAAATGTGAATAAAGTTTTACGATTTTGAAGTTAAGTATGTGTAATCCACCTAACTTTTTGTAGCTTTAGCGAAAAAGGGGGGTGAGGTTTTATTTACTAACAATTATTAATGAACAAAAATAAAATTATAATTATATATTCTCTTGTAGTATGTATTTTATTATATCTAGTTGAAAATGTATTTCATCCAACATATATAATACAAATGATACAAAAAATAGTTTCATTTGTTTTGATTCCTGTTATATTTCATAGATTTTTTTCTAAATGAAAATTCTGAAAAATTAATAAAAAGAGTTTTTCTTATTGAATAAATTTATGATTATTATGAGCTTTAATTATTTCAATTACTTACTTATTATTACAAAATTACATTGATTGGAATGCAATAAATGCTTCTCTTGAATCTAGAGGTGTAACAATAACAACTTTTATATTTATTTTTAGTTATATAATGTTTTGAAACTCTCTTGTAGAAGAATATTTTTTCCGTTGAGTTGTCTTTAATTCTTTAGAACAAAATACTCCTAAATTTGCTTATATTTACTCTTCTATACTATTTTCCTTATATCATATTACTTTATTTTGAACTCGGTTTAAATGAGCAATATTGTGACTTGCTCTATTTTGATTATTTATGGGAGCTTTATTTTTTGCTTGGCTTTATAAGAAAACTAAATGAATATGGTGAGCTTGGATTTTCCATATATTAGCTGATTTAAGTATTTTAGTTATAGGGTATATAGAGTTGTTTAAGTAAAAAAAGTCCAAATTTTTTAAATTTGGACTTTTTTTACTTCTCTACAAATAAAACCTCTCCCCCACTTTCAACAAAATCATCCATTATTTTAATAATTCTATTATAATTATCCCTTGATAAATCTGATTTAAAATTACTTTTAATATAATCATATATTTCCCTTAATTCTCAAGCTTCAAATTTAGTCTTTCCATCCATATTAACAATAACAAACTTAGCTATTTTTAATAAATTTACAGCTCTAACTTGAACTTTTTTATCATTATAAATAAAATTAACCGCTTTATAATCAAAAACATCAACATCTTTTATACTTTCATTAAATGAATCTTGTTTTTCAATTTTTATATCATTTTCAACAGAGGGCTTTATCCCTTCGTCATTACATTGTATATTACGATGACTATCTTTGTCATTACGTTTAACATTACTATAAGCTGAAGTCTTACTGTTTAGATTATTATCTTCATCAAATAAATTACTAAAATCAAATTCTCATAATAAGTTATTTCAATATCTTTTAGAATATAGAAGTGATACTATAATTAATAGAGTTCAAATTCCAATAAGAGCTAAAATTCTAGTTACACCATCATCTATTCAAATAAACAAATCAATACAAATTTTTATTAAAACCAAACTTAATAAATACAATCATAATGTTCTATATTTTATTTTATCTTTTATAATACCAAACATTAATAATATTGAAGATATTATTCACCAAAAAATTGTTACTGCAAAAGTAGTACCAAAAATATCATCTATGTAATATGACACTATTATTAAAATATATAATACATAAGCTCAATTTACAAAATTATTAAATATTTTTACTTTATTAAGTTTATTCCACCAAAATATTCAATATCATAAAATAAAAGTTGACATATATTGTAATATTCTCAAATATGATAATTCATTTCTATCAATTTTTCTAATAATATAATCAAAAGAACCAATATGTGATATCATTAATCCAATAAAACAAATAAAGAAAAATACTTTTAAAATTTTTGATTCAAAATATGAATATAAAATTCAAATAAAAAAAACAAAAGAACTAATTCAAAGCAAAGCCCATCCATATCATGTGTTTGGAATTATTATATAAAGTAAAGCTCATAAAATTCATATTCAAACTATATGAAAAACATCATGTGAAATCCTTACAAATCAATCTTTTACAAAGTTCAAACTTTTAAGATTAGAAATAAATGATAATGCTATAATAGAAAAAGAAACTAAAAACATAAACTCTTTTTCTCTTACCATATCAAGTAATGGAAATAAGTTAAATATTCAAATTATAAACAAAATTAATCAAACAAGATATATTTTAAATTCCTTAGTTTTATTAAAGAAATATAATAAGATACTAGCTTCAAATAACCAAACTGTAGATATAATTTCTTTATGAGTTGAAAATACAAAAATAATAGCAAGCGAAAAAATAGAAATAGAAATAAACAAATAAGACAAAATAACATTTTTCGGAACAAATTCTGTTTTAACTTTATCTATTCATAATTTGTTCATCATCATAACTCATAGGATAAAATAAACAATTGCTAAAACACCAAAAGCTAATCATAATGTTACTCAAGGAAAATATTTATCTCAATATAAGAATAATTCTAATCAAATAAATAATACTCAAAATACACTTCAAATAACAAGATTTTTTATATTTTTATTTATCAAGTTTTTATTAATAAATGGTAAAAATTGATTAGACAATGCAAATAATACAACAGAAATTATTGAAACTAACATTTTTTGAGTTGATACAATTTCTTTTGACATATTTACTCAATCTATATGAGTATAAATAGGTTCATAAACTAATATTGGTAGCAAAATTAATATTCATCAAATTGTTCAAATTGTATACAAATATTCACAATCCTTTTTTGTTGAAAAAAAGTAAATAGTAAACAAAAATATAAAAGATACAATTACAGTTATTAAAAAGCTAGAAAAAGTTAAATCATATGAATTAAAAGAAACAAAAGAATTTATAAAACAAATAAATATTGCTAGTAAAATAAAAAAAATATATTTGAAACTACTAGAAAGAACATTACTCAAAAATATAAATCAAATTAAATAAACTAAAACTACTATTGCTAGACTTGTTGTTACCATAAAACCTGTAACAAAACTTAATCACAAAATTATTAATAAAGGAAAAACAAATAATGGTAATATATTTTTTATTGAACCATATAAAACAAGAAAAACTCATACTCAAAAAAACAACAATATTGAAATCATATATGAAATATAAGAAATTCAATTTCATAAAATTCAAACTCAAGAACCACCTAATAACAAAACAATAAAAACATAATTTAATATAAAAACAATTCAAATATTTTTATCAACAGAATTTTTATTATATAAAGAAAAAATAGTAATTAGTCATAATATTCAAGAAGAAAGTAATTTAATTATCCATTCAATATCTCAAGAAAAAGGTGCAGATAAAATTAAAATATTTCATAAAATAAATGATGACAATTTTAATATATTATCATTTTGCTTGATTCAAAGATATAAAGCTCATAAAGAAATTATCATTGAATATCAAACTAAAAGATAAGCTGTAGTTGAATTATCTCAAATTAAAAAAGGATTTAAGTAAGCAAATATAAAAGAAAAAATTAACAATGTTCTAGATTTGTAAACAAAAGAAGTAACTATTGCAAAAACAGTATTCAAAACCAAAAACAAAAAAGTAACTCATATTCATAGTATTCCACTATTTCAATAATTATCTCAAATTAAATATCTTCAAGCCAAAATTACCAAAAAATTTATTAAGATTCAAGTTCAAAGTAATATTCTAGATTCTCATTCATATCATTTTTTATCTAATAAAACTCAAGCAAAATAAATACTAAATCAAACTATAAATCCAATAATAAGTTGTATTACTTTAGGAATTTGATTCCAAATTAAAGTCATCAAAAATAATACTCAAAGAAATATTAAAATTGCTCAAATTTTAGCAAGTAAATTTTCTGAAAAAAATCATTTTAAATATATAGCTAGTTTTGAAGGTTTTTCAATTTTTTCAGATTCAAGTTGAGATTCAATTTGTTCTATTTTTATTTTTTTAAATTGTTCTATTTTATGTTCTTCTTTTTCAATTTCTTTTGGTACAAATTTTTCTACTTCTTCAACTTTTCCTATTTTTTTAATACTTTCAGCTTTGTTTACTACTTTATCTTTATTTAAAAAAGTCATTTGCCTAGCAAAAAATTCTACTCTTGAAGTAACAAATTCTTTACTTAAAAACAATCTTTTAAAAATCATTCATATTATAAATAACCAAAATATAAAAAAAATTGTTTCTTCTCCTCAAAAATATCTCAGTTCACCAACAAATGCGACAAAAGTAAAAACAATAAAAAATCAAAACAATATAGATATAAACCAAGCAAATCTATTTAATAATTTGAACATAAGAATATTTTTAAAAAATAATATTTTCAACAGAGGGCTTTAGCCCTTTGTAATTTCCATAGTGAGTGGTGTTTATTTTAACTTTTTAACCATAGAAAAAATTCAAACAACAAAAATTAAAGCAATAATAACAAGTAATCAAATAAAAAATGATCTATTAGATTCTATATATCTATCATCTTGTTCATCACATCTATCTCATATTCAATCTTTGTCTACATCTTCTTGCATTGGATTATAATCATAAGGACAATTATCATTTACAAATAAAATTCCATCATTATCATCATCTTCACAAGCATTTCATATTCCATCATTATCATCATCTAATTGCTCCTGATTTGAAATATTTATACAATTATCCAAATATCATAAATAACCATCTCAATCAGAATCTTCACACATATCTCATATTCCATTTTCATCTAAATCTAATTGATCTTTATTATCAACATTAATACAATTATCACAAGCATCTCATATTCAATCCTTATCACTGTCTAGTTGATTTTCATTTGCAACATCTTTACAATTATCTTTATTATTAATTATACCATCTTTATCATCATCATTTTCTACTACTTGAATTACTTTATTATCACAAACATCCCCTATTCAATTTTGATTTTCATCTCTTTGACTAGGATTATAATATTCACAATTATCACAAGCATCTCATATTCAATCTTTATCACTATCTAATTGTTCTGGATTAGCTTTTACAATACAATTATCTATTGAATCAAAAATTCAATCTTCATCTTTATCAAATTCACAAACATCTCAAACTCAATTATTATTAACATCTTTTTGATCTGCATTTGAAACATTAACACAATTATCATAATAACCAATTATCCCATCATTATCATCATCACTACACATATCACCTATTCAATCTCAATTACTATCTTTTTGATCTGGATTATACCTAGAAATACAATTATCTATTTCATCTTCTACCCAATCATTATCCAAATCTTTTTTAGTATATACATCATATTTTGGATTTTTCATCATTTTTACATCAATAATTTTTGTATTTTTATCAATAGAAAAATCATCATAAGTTTTAGCTGTAGTTGAAAAGTTTTTATCTTTACAATTATATTTTGAATAAATTTCTATATTATCATTATAAAAACTTTTTATTAAAATTGTTGCTCAATTTTTTGATAAATTTAATTCTGAAATTTTAATTAATTCTCTATATATTTTTGAATCAACTTTACTTTTATTAACAAATTTTATTTTTAAATATTTGAATGAAAAATCTGACAAATTTTCTCTCTTAACTAAATCCCAGTTTATATTATTATCACTTATATAATATTCAGTACTCAAATCACTAGAATAATAATTAAAAGTAAAAGAAAAATTATTCTTTTCTAAAACTTTATCAAAACTTAAAATAATTTCATCATTAGTTTTTGAATCAAGTTCATAAAAAGTATCATTGTTATAATCTGTTAAATATCTAATATCATCCCATCAAACATTATTTGTATAATTATAAATATTATTTTCATTTGAAAAATATTTGTAAGGTAATATAAATCAAAATTGACTAACAACTAAATTTTCTCTATTGTCAATATTTATTTTGTAAGTTTGATACTTTTCATTAGTTTTATTATTCCGAACTTCTCATTTATCTATTTTATAATAATACTCATAACACTCAGGTGTAAAATTATCTGGAATTTTATTCAAAAAATCAGCAGGGTTCATTGCTACTGCTGAAGAAATAAATAGAAAAGATAATATAATTGAAATTATTTTTTTCATAATATAAAAAGTGTAAAAATTAATATTTAAATTATATTAATTTTTA
>CAZJHB010000078.1:0-6094 GCA_964545685.1 uncultured Candidatus Peribacteria bacterium
TCTTTATCTAGTAATTTAAATATGCTAGAAACCACAAATGCAGAAAGTGATTTATTATCAAGAACAGTAGAAACAAGATGAGATGAATTATGAATAATCTTGGATGCAGTAACAAATGAACCAGTAACAGAAACAGTAGATATTTTGAATACTACAGAAACTTATAAAACAGTCTTTTCAAAAACAAATGAAGTAGAATGAACATGATGAATATTGTTTTCAAATATTTATAATAGAAATGAGAATTTATTGAATGATAAAGATTTAGCACAGTTAGATGAAAGTTTAGTGGTATATTTGGATATGGAGACAACAACAATGAGTTGAAGTCAAGTGGTGTTGAAAGATTTGAGTCAATATTGAAATAATTGAACTTGTCAAAATGGTTGAAGTATAGTTGATTGTTGAACTAGTAATTGACCTCAGTTTATTGATTCAGATACTTGAAAAGCTATGAGTTTTGATGGTATAGATGATACTATTAATGTTTGAGTTATAACATGATCTTTAAGTTTTAAGAATTATAATACAGTTATAGTAAAATGAAGTTTAAATAATTTAATTTGAAAACAAAATTTTATATCAAAACATTGGCCTTTATATTTATTTACTCTTGATAATAATTTAAAAAATGGTATAGTTATGAATACCAATGATTCTTGGCAATGGTTAATTTCAGATGTAGAATTAACTGAAAATGAATATTATACTTTTGTAAGTCGTTGGGATAATGATAATAAGGTTTTAACTCAATTTATAAATTTAAATAAAAAGAGTATGATTTATAATTATTCATCTTTAGATATTAGTAA
The DNA here is from genome assembly GCA_964545685.1 of uncultured Candidatus Peribacteria bacterium. Lineage (GTDB taxonomy): Bacteria > Patescibacteriota > Gracilibacteria > BD1-5 > UBA6164 > CAZJHB01. The sequence goes on from CAZJHB010000078.1 coordinate 813, forward strand.
TAATGGATTATTATATATTTGATCTGATTTTAGTTATAATAGAAATTTTTTAAATTGAATAATTGATGAAATACGCATTTATGATCGTGTATTATCAGATAGTGAAATAGAAGTTATATATGGTATAACTAAATAAAAATTTTTTATAATATTTTTTTATTGTTAAAATACGATTAAAAAATCATTTATATCTTTTAACTTTTTAACAACTTATTATCAAAAAAAAATCAGCAACTTCATCAAAAAAAGTATAACTTATGTTCTAAAAAGTTATACTTTTTATAAAAAAAACTTGAAAAAAAACTGATAATTATTATAGTATTAATACACTATATATAGTGGAGTAAATAAAACACTAAACACTACATATAGTATATTTTAAAAAATAAAGTAATCTAGGATTTATGGCAATTTATAAAGTTAAGAAAAGGAACGGTTCAATTGTTACGTTTGATAAATCTAAGATTGCTAATGCTATAAAACAAGCAATAAAAGCATCATGATGAAGTGATTTTGAAAATGTAGATTATTTAACAAATTTAGTTATACAAGATGTTGAAACTAAAGTTTGAAATGATATACCAAATATAGAAGATATACAAGATGCAGTAGAACAAACATTAATTAAACAATGACACGATGAAGTGGCAAAATCATATATAGTTTATAGAAAAAAAAGAGAAGAATCAAGAAAAAGTAGAAATGTTGTTATAGAAGTAGGAAATACAATGAATGAATACTTAGATAAAGCAGATTGGAGAGTTAATTCAAATGCTAATATAGGTTATTCAATAGGTTGATTGATATTAAATTCTTCTTGAAAAATAACAGCTAATTACTGGTTGAGTCATGTTTATCCAGATGAAGTTGGAAATGCTCATAGAAATTGAGATTATCACGTACATGATCTTGATATGTTTACAGGATATTGTGCAGGTTGGAGTCTTAGAGCTCTACTTGAAGAATGATTTAATTGAGTTCCAAATAAAGTAGAATCAGCTCCACCAAATAATTTACAGTCTGCTGTAAATCAAATGGTAAATTTCTTTTGAACAACACAAAATGAATGGGCATGAGCACAAGCTTTTTCTTCATTTGATACATATTTATCTCCTTATGTACATAAAGAATGGGAAAATGTTGAAGTTGAATTAGAAAAAGTAAATGCTAATTTTGATACACCAGAAGCTAGAGAAGAATATATATACTCTCAAGTATATAAATATGTTTACCAACAAATGCAAAATTTTATATTTGGTCTGAATACTCCTTCTAGATGGTGATGTCAAACTCCTTTTACAAACATAACACTTGATTGGACTTGTCCAGAGGATTTGAGAGATAAAGCTTTGTTACTTTGATGAATTAAAAATTGAGAATATAAAAAGAAATTTTGAGAATTAGATAAATATAGAGATATTATAAATAAAGCATTAATAAATGTTTATATAGATTGAGATTACAAAGGTAGAGTATTTACATTCCCAATTCCAACATATAATATTACGGAAGATTTTAATCGGGATGATGAGAATACAGAATTACTTTTTGAAATGACAGCAAAATACTGATTACCATATTTTCAAAACTTTGTTTGAAGTCAATATAAAAGAGTAAAAAAAGATGATTGAACATATGAAACTGTAGAAAATCCAGATGCTTATAAACCATGAGCAGTTAGAAGTATGTGTTGTAGATTACAACTAGATTTAACAGAATTATTAAAAAGATGAGGTTGATTGTTTGGGTCTGCAGAAATGACTTGATCAATTTGAGTTGTAACTCTTAATTTAGCAAGAATAGGTTATAATTTTAAAAATGATAAAGAATGATTCTTAAAACAAATAAAGAAATTAATGGATCTAGCTAAAACTTCATTAGAATTAAAAAGAAAAGAAATTACTAAGTGGTTAGAAAGATGATTTTATCCTTATACATATAGATATTTAAAATCTTTTAGAAGTCATTTCTCTACAATTGGTTTAAATGGTATGAATGAAGCAATTTTAAATTTTACTTGATGAAAAGAAAATATTTCAACTGAGAAAGGAATGGAATTTGCTGTAGAAGTATTGGATTATATGAGAGAAATTTTAAAAGAATATCAAGAAGAAACTGGAAATTTATACAATCTTGAAGCTACTCCTGCCGAAGGTACTACATATAGATTTGCAAGAGAAGATAAAAAACAAATGCCTGATATAATTCAATCTTGAACTCCAGAAGCTCCTTATTATACAAATTCATCTCAATTACCAGTTGGATTTACAGATGATGCATTTGAAGCTTTGGATAAACAAAATGAATTACAATGTAAATATACATGATGAACAGTTTTACATTTATATATGTGAGAAAGATTAAAAGATGCTGAAGCTTGTAAAAATTTTGTAAAAAATGTTATAGGTAAATATCAATTACCATATATAACAATTAGTCCAACGTTCTCTATATGTCCAAAGCATTGATATATAGTTTGAGAACATGATTATTGTCCTAAATGTGATGAAGAAATTTGATATAAATGAGAAAAGTTTGATCTTGAAACAAGAGAAAAATTTACTGAAGATCCTGCTAAAATTGAAAGATTAAAACAAATTAATATGTAAAAAATTTTACACTTATGGATATAAATACTATATTAAAAAAGCAAAGAGAAATTTGGTGAGATGAAAAGTTAAAATTGTGAGAGATTATAGTAGTGATGTGAAAAGTTTTTTGAGATATATGTAGGCGGGAGAGAAATGCTCCTAAAGATGTAGATGTGCATAATGATGATGAACTAAAAAAAGAATTATGAAATATTATTATTTCAACAGTTAGGTGGTGTGATGATTTAGGTTATACACCAGAAGAGTGCATAGAAAAAGCTTTTCTAGCACAACAAAAATTTGATAAATAAAACTTATTTTCTAATTAATATTATTATGGCAGCAGTAGTTATGAAAGAAGATGGTACTTTAGTTCCAAGAACTAAATGTGAAATATATACTAGGGTTATGGGATACCACAGACCAGTATCTTACTTTAATACATGAAAAAAATCTGAATTTTATTCAAGAACTTATTTCAAAGATAATAATGCAAATTGTTGTTTTAATCAAGAGTTTGCAGGATAAGCCCCCCCCCTAACCCTCCCGCTAAATCGGGACAAGCTCTCCTTACTAAGGAGGGGGAACAGGACAACCATATTGGTTAACATTATGTAAAATAATGTAGGGATATTTTCTTTGAAACACTAAAGTGGTTTAAAAAAATTAAGCCATTTTGTGTTCTGAAGGAAGTATCCCTTTAAAATTATTTACCTCACCCCAACCCTCTCCTTAGCAGGAGAGGGAGTAGACCAATTAAATAAATTAAACTCTATTATCTTTTTCACCTAATAAGGGGAACCCAAGTTTGGGACAAAAGAGAGGCAGAGAAGTTAGTATTATAAAAAATAGAAAAACATGCAAATTTCGTGAATTAATAAATTTACAATGATAGATTTCCCAGGTAAAGTAGCTTGTATTGTTTTTACTCTTGGGTGTAATTTTAGATGTTCTTTTTGTCATAATCCAGAGTTTGTTTTACAAGAATTAATAAAAGAAACTAGTAAAAATTTGATTTCTGAAAAAGCAATATTTAATTTTTTGGAAAAGAGAAAATGAATGTTAGATTGAGTTTCTATTTGTTGAGGAGAACCTACATTACAAAAAGATTTATATGACTTTTGTAAAAAAGTAAAAAATATGTGATATGTTATAAAACTTGATACTAATTGAAGAGATCCAGATATAATAAATAAGCTTATAGATGATAAATTAGTTGATTATGTTGCTATGGATATAAAAAATCCTATATGAAAATTTAAAGAAATTGTATGAGTAGAAATAAATGAAGAACCATATTTACAAACTATAAAAGTTCTTTTAAATAGTGATATAGATTATGAATTTAGAACAACTGTTATAAAAGGAAAACACAATTTAGAAGATATAGAACAAATTGCTAAATATATTTCTTGAGCAAAAAATTACTATATCCAAAATTTTCAATCTTGAAATACTTTAGATCCTAATTTTACTTGAAAAGGTTTTACTAAATCAGAATTAAAAGAACTTGAAAAAGTAGCAAAAAATTATGTAAAGAATGTAGAAGTGAGGGATTAGAGTTTAAATATACCTCACCCCAATCCCTCTCCTTTAAAGGAGAAGGAGGAGACCAATTAGATTATATATAGTTTTTCTTGTATAGAATACTATTTTAATTAAATAAAATAAACTCTGACATCTCTTTCCCCTGATAAAGGGAGAGAATTCAAGAGAGAGGTATTGTAGGGGAACTTATTATTTATTCATTATTAATTATTATGCATTGTATAAAGTGTTGAAATGAAAATACAAAAGTTATAGATTCTAGGGTTACAGAAGATGGAACATCTATAAGAAGAAGGAGAGAATGTGAGAATTGTAATTATAGATTTACAACATTTGAAAAACTTGAAATTATGAATTTGGTAGTTGTAAAAACTTGAAATAAAAAAGAAAAATATTCTAGAGATAAATTAGAAGATAGTATTTTGAAGGCTGTAAATAAAAGAAATATAAGCGTAGCAACTATTAATGATATGATAAGAATTTTGGAATCAAAATGGATGTCAAAAGATGAGATAATTTCAAAACAAATTTGAAAATGTGTATTAGAAGTGTTGAGTACCTTAGATGATGTTGCTTATATTAGATATGCTTCAGTTCATCTAAATTTTGAAACAGCAAAAGACTTTATGGAATTTATTACTGAAAAATTGAAGAGTAAATAAAAATTTTGTATTTTACTTACTTTTCACATAATTTAATATTATAATTAATAAAATTTATAAACAATTAAAATATTATGGCAAAAAGAAATAGAATAAATAATAGACAATCAAGGCCTATGAAAGTTTGATTTCATAGAAAGAAAAAAACTAATCAAGGTAAATATGTAGTAAATGATAATTATGCTATAAAAGCTAGAAAAGCTGGTTATAGAGCTCGTTCTATTTATAAATTACTAGAAATTCAAAAGAGATTTAATCTTATAAAATCTAACTATTCTGTTATGGATATTTGATGTGCTCCTTGAAGTTTCTTACAAGCAATTCATCAAATAGTAAAAGAAAAAACTATTATTTGAGTTGATTTAAAAGAAGTAAAATCTTTTTCTTATCCTAATGTTCATACTCTAGTTTGTGATATTTTTGATTATGATAAATTATCAAAAGAAGTTACTCAAATAATTTGAGAAGATGTTTTTGATTT
>CAZJHB010000079.1:0-6000 GCA_964545685.1 uncultured Candidatus Peribacteria bacterium
TTGTTTGTTTGAAAATCTAGCAAATCCTTATAAAATTTTGGGGAAACTATAAATTGTCTTTTTTTGTGTTTACAAAATAATATAAAAACATATACTATTTATATTATTAGTAAAAAGATAAAATTATGTCTAAAGAATTGAAGAAAATTGGTAATAAAATTGCATTGTTTGAATGAGAAGAAGTTAGAAAAACTATTTATAATGATGAAATAATGAGAGGATTAAAAGTGGAAGAATTTATATATAGGTTTTAAGTAAAATAAAAGTAATTTAAAATATAATTTAAAAAAATGTTAAACTATTTAAAAAATTTATTTACTGGAATATCTGTAAATTTTATTTATGATATATTAAAAGTTATTTTTTGAGTAATTCTTTGATTTACTTGATGTAAATATTTAAATAAATCTAAAATAAAATGAAATTATAATGAAGTTAAGCAAAAAAGCTGAAAAAATAAAAGTGAAATTGATTGAAACTGAAATAAAGTTGAACAAATTTAAATTTTAATATTAATTTTTAATGTTTAATTGGATAAAAAATAAATGAAATTATAATAATTTTATTCAGCATTTCTCATTTATTAAAGTAATTCTATGAAATGCTAAAAAAATTGATAATAAATTATTTGATAGTATTAGTAAAAATATAGATAATCTTGAATTAGATTTAGCAACAGAAAAATTAGATAGTATAAAAGAGGATTTTGAATATTTTTCAGAAAAACAAAAATCAAATTATTATGTATATAAATCTAGAGTAGAAGAATTTAAAAATCTTTTTAAAGAGAAAGTAAAAACTAATAATAGGTGATATTGTGAAAATTTAGTTAAAACTAGTAATTATCTTGAAAATGATAATACACTATTGAATAAAGCAATTTGATTACATTGATTATGAGATATAGAAGAATCAAAACAAATTATTGAAGATTTAATTAAAAAATGAAAATTCAATGAATATGTATATTGATTCTATTTAATGATAAAAAAAGATGAATATGATAATTTTGAAGATTTTGTAAAAATAATAGACAAAAAATATAAGGATAATTTTTATATACAGGGTATTTTGTGAAATATCTATAAAATTATGTGATGAAGTCATATAGAGGCTTTTGAAAGATTTTATCAACAAGACTATAAAGAAATTAAAAAATTTTATGAAAAAATAATTTATTTTAGAATATGGGCTCAATATTTGGAGAGTAAATATTCAATAAATAATTTATCAGATGAGTGAAAAGAAAAATACTTAGAATTTGAAAAATATATTGATTCTTTTATAGGTGAATTTGAATGAAAAAAATTGTTTGCTGAAATTGATGTATTAAACCAAAAAGCAATGATAAATGCTAAAGTTAAATTATTACCTAAGAAAGCAGATTATTTTTTTAATAAAGCATTTGAAAAGAATAATTCTTGAATTATTAGAGTTAATAGGGTTCTTAATTTATTAAATATAGAAAAAAACGATGATAAAGAAATTTATGATGAATTAGAAGATATAATAAATAATTTAAATTTTTATTTAGAACAAGAAAAATGAAATCCAAATAAAAGTATTTTATATCAAGTTCATACTTTGTTAGCTCAAGAATATCTTTTAAAATCCAACACATCAGAAGAAAATAAAAAAAGATGATTAGAGTTACTAATAGAGTATAAAGAAAACTTTTATGATAAAGCTGATTTATTTTATCAAAGGAACTTTTGAATTGTAGATATTCAGTCTGAACCTTATAACGCTGAAGAAAAAATAATAAAGTACTTAAAACAAGATAATTGTATAATATATAATTTATTAGCTTATAATTTTTTACAGAATGATAAGTATATTGAAGAAGCATATAATTTATATAATAAATGAGAAATTGATAGTTTTGAGAGCATTATCCAGTTAGCTAATATATTTCTTTTTCAAATCAAAGATGAGAGAAGATTTTTTGATATTATAGATAACTTTTTAAGTGATTTATCAGATAAGGAACTTTTTAGAAATTATATAATTTCTTGAATAAATTTAAATGAAGTTGATAAAATTAATAAAAAGCTAGAAGCATACAAAAAGGATAATTGAGTTGATTATAATTATACAATGCTTAAAGTATATTTTGAGAAGAAAAGATGAAACAAGAGAAAAGCTATAGAAATAATTGATGAATTAAAAGATTTAGATAAATATATAGATTTATTATTTTGGAAATCACATTTTCAGTTCAATTTATGAGATGATGATTATAAGAATACATTAAATAAACTATGTGATATATGAGAAAAAGTAGATTTTAAAAATTTTAAAATTAAAGATAAATTAGATTTTATTAGTTCATATTGGTTAATTAATAAAGAGAAAGCAATAAAAATTTGTTATAAATTTTTACAAGAAGATGTTGAAGATAAGTATTTATTAGAATTAAAGAAAATTTATTTTAAAATATTTATAGATTCTGAACAAAAATGATTAAAATTTAATGATAATAAAATAGATGAAAATAGTATTATAACGATTAAAAATCTTGCTAATAATGATAAAACAATTATTTGTATGGATTGATATTCAAAAAAGATTTATTGATTTGATAAGATATTAAGTATTAATGATGAAAGTTATAATAAATTATTTTGAAAAAATAAATGAGATGAAATTATAAATTTATTTTGAGATAAATTTGGAATAGAACAAAAATATAAAATTATAGAAATAAAACACAAATATAATTATCTACAATCATTAATGTTTTCAAAGTATTCAGATGAAGTTATGTGAGGTTTTAAAATAGAAGTTCCAACTAAAGAATGAGAAACTGATTTTACAAATTTTTTTAAGTTAATGGACCATTTTTGAAAACAAGAAATTGAAAGAAAAAAATATATTGATAAAAATTTTACTAGTAAATGATTATTAACATTTAAAGTATTAAATCATTTTTATTGAAAATCTTATACTGAAATATATCATCAAAAAGATTTTAAATTATTATTATCAGACCAATTATTTGAATTAAATGAATGAGAAGAAATACTTGATATTTTAATTGACCCTAGTTCTATTATTTCAATTTTTGATTTGTGATTAGAATGAATAATAAAAGATAATTTTAATATTTATATTTCTCAAAGTACTTTTGAATCATTTAATAATGATTTAACTGATTTTATAAATAGTCCAAAAAGTGAAATGAGTGTTTTTTCTGATGGAGAATGACATTATGGTAAAATTGAAATGACAGAAGAAGATTTTAGAAATAGAGAAAATTATTTAACTAAAATTGTAAATTATTTAAAAAATGAATGTAAAATAATTTGAGCAGATTTAGTATTATCAAATAATTGAGAAATGAATGAAATATTATGAAAAGAATTTTATGATAGCTTACTAATTGCTAAAGATAAATGATATTATTTATTTTCTGATGAACAATTATTAAGAAGGTTATCAAGAAACAAAGAAAATAATGTTAAAACATTTTGAATAGAGAGTTTATTAATATATCTTAATTTTAAAAAGAAAATATATCCTGAATTTTTGTTAGATTCATATATTAAATTAACTAATTTATGATTTAAGTGAGTTCGTATTAATACAGGAATGATTTATTATCTTTTAATTAAAGAAAATGTAAAAGATTTAAATTTAATAATATCTTATGTTAAGAATGAGTATAATAATATTAAATTCATTGTTTCAAGTTTAATATATTCTATAAATCAAATTCATAATTATAAATGAAATTTTAATGGTACAGAATATGGATATACAGACGAAGCTAAAAAGTATTATTTTAAAATTTTATATAAAATAATATTAAAATATTTTGATAAAAAAGATATTGATAAACTTTTTTATGAATTAGTTGATGAACAGAAGTTACTAGAAATAAAATTTTATTTAGATAATTTTAATAGTTAATAATTTATAATCAAATTTGTATTTAATTTTTTTAAAATCTTATTAAAAATAAAAGAAATATTATGGATAATGAAAGATATGAAGAACATATAATATACTCTTATACTAGAATATGTTGATATTATGAAAATGAAGAAACTGGTTTTTCTATGCAAATATTATGGGATTATAATGATTGACCAAAATATTATTATGTAATAAAAATTAAGAATGAATGAGAATTAGATTATAATTGTGAACCATGACATAAATGAGTTTGAGTAATAGCAAATTATATTCATAGTATTGAGGGAATATGTTCTTTAATTTCTCTTATTTATTGAAAAACTTTTAAATATTTATGAATTTTAAAAAATGATTGAAGATATTATGCTTTAGATTTTTCACAAAATCATTTGAAATATGATTTTTTACCATGGAATATACAAGAAAATAGAGTTGATATAGAGGAAGATATTAATTTAGTTGATTTATGACCATTAATTGAATGATTAGTAATACAAACTCAAAAGGATGATGAATTATGTAAATTTTTATATGTAATATCATTTTATCATAAAGGTATTATTAATTCTCAAGTTGATGTTGAAATTTCATATATTGATTTTGTAAGGTCTATAGAAATTTTGAATAATATATTTTATAATGATAATATTGGTTGAGAAGATATATTTGAATGAAAATTATTAAGAATTTGGAATAAAATTAAGGATGAAGAAGATTTAGCTAAATATTTCAAAGAAAGAAATTGAAGTACTAGAAAATTTTATGATACTATTATAGATAATTTAGTTATTGAAGATTTACATAATACAAAATCTATATGGTGAGATTTTACTTTAAAAACTTTAAATACTTCTGATAAAATTAAAAAAAGTATAAAAAATGTTTATGCTATTAGAAGTTGATATATTCACTCTTGAAAATCTTTTTGATGTTCTATTTTACCTGATAAAACTTGATTAAATGAACTTATTAATTGAGCTCTAGTATCAAATAATAAGTTAAAAATTCAAGTTACTTTATCTTTATTATGACTTGAAAGGATTGTAAGAAATGTACTTTTAAATTATTATAATAAAAATATAAAAAATTAGAAGTAATTGACTTATCTATTTTATATTTTATAATTAATTTAAATAATATTTAAATTAATTATAATTATGATAAGAATAAATTCATAAAGTATACCAAAATTAATAGTAATTAATACTTCATATATAATATATTATTCCATTCATTGGACAATAATTTGGTTTTTAATAATCTTATTATTAACTTCATTATATTCTGAACAATTTAATATTTCTTCAGATTATTTATTCTTTTTATTAACAATAACATTTTGAGTTTTATTTTTATATATTACAAGTTTAATTGTTACACCTATAGAAAAAAAAATTATTAAAAGGAATATTTTTGTTGTATGATTAATAAATGTTTTGAAATTAAATAAAAGTATAGTCTTTTGAGATATAATAAAAAAGTATTCATACTATTTATTTCAAAATAGAAAAGTTGTATCAAATGATATGGAGTGGGGGAGTTATATTGAAGCTCTAATTTCTTTATGAGTTATTGATTTAGTTAATCATGATAAGCTTATTTCTAAAAATAAGGATTTTAATTTTAAGTATTTTAGAAAAGTGTTATTTGATGCAGAACTTAAACTTGTAGATAAAAAAATAGATGTAGATAATCTAATTGTTAGATTAAATAACTATGTTTTATAAGATATAATTAAAAGTAACTAACTTTAGGAATATTTATATATCATTCATATATTTCAACCTTAGTTATAATACTTTTCACAATGTCCCACCATTATAAAATTTACAAGTTTGAATTATTAATTTTTAGCTAAATATAGTTATTAATTTGAGTTCAAACTTTTTTTGTGTTTTATAAAAATAAAAAATGAAATCTTTATAAGTAGGGAAAAATGATGAGTTCTAACATTAATATACTGTATAATTACCAATGGCAAATATAAAAGAATTAATGTTTGCTGCCCCAGATCGAGAAGAAGAATATAATAAAACTCTTAATTCTTTAGGAATCACAGAATTCCCTGAAACTTACAACACC
>CAZJHB010000080.1:0-3123 GCA_964545685.1 uncultured Candidatus Peribacteria bacterium
ATTCTTTCAAGTAATTTTTTTAAATACTCAGCTCAAGTACCTCAAGTAAAAGTATGAGGAAATTTATCAATTAATACTCTATATTCTAATTCTCAAACTATTTCTCAAACTTTTAAATTTTTTAAACTATCTCTTAGATATTCAAATTCTTCACTTAAATCATCAATTTGTTTCATTAATAATGCTTCTTCTTGAACAAATTTTTTATTTGAAATTTCTTTTGTTTCTTTTTGAATTTTTAAATCATTAATACCTTTCTGAACTTCTTTTTGTTTTTCTGCTTTTGCTATTTTATATTTTTCTTCTAATTCTTTTATTGTTTCATTTTGTTTATCTTCATAAACATCAGTAATTATATAAGAAGCAAAATAAACAACTTGTTCTAACTTTTTTACTGGTAAATCAAGAAATAATCAGATTCTACTAGGTACAGATTTTAAATACCAAGTATGAGCTACAGGAGCAAACAGGTCAATATGACCTATTCTTTCTCTTCTTGTTGAAGATTTTGTAACCTCTACTCAACATCTTTCACAAACAATACCTTTATATCTTATTCTTTTATATTTTCCACATGCACATTCATAATTTTTTCTAGGACCAAAAATTTGTTCACAAAATAAACCTCATCTCTCTGGTCTTTGAGTTCTATAATTAATAGTTTCACTTATTAAAACTTTACCATATGATAATTCTCTAATTCTTTCTGGTGAAGATAATCATAAACCAATTCAAGCTAAATTATCCAAGTTTTTTCACATTGTAATATCTTTTTTTCATATGTCTTGAGATATTTCTGTATAATCAGTGATTCTATCATTTAAAAAATTATCTAAACTTTTATCAAACATTTTTTATATATTAAGAATTAATTGTTATATTTTAAATAACTCCCCAGGCTTTCAGCCATTTCCCCTACATTGAGGGGGGATTAAGGGGGAGTTATTTCCCTTCCTTTTTAGCTTCTTTAGCTTCTTGACTTACTTTTTTTTGTAATTCAATAATTTTTTCATATCTTGTTTTTATTTCTCCTTCTTTTTGTTCTAATTCTTCTTGATTTAACAAATCTAAATCAAGTCATATAGCTTGTAATTCTTTTATAAGTACATTAAATGATTCAGGAATATTAGGTTTTTTAATAGGAGTATTTTTTACAATTGCTTCATAAGCTTGTGTTCTACCAGCTACATCATCAGATTTTATTGTAATCATTTCTTGTAAAATATTTGAAGCTGCATATGCTTCTAATGCCCAAACTTCCATTTCTCAGAATCTTTGTCCTCAATTTTGAGCTTTACCTCATAATGGTTGTTGTGTTACCATTGAGTAAGGTCATACAGATCTAGCATGAATTTTATCCTCTACTAAATGATGAAGTTTTAACATATATTTAATTCAAATTGTAGTTTTTTCTTTAAATGCTTCTCAAGTTTCACCATCATATAATTGAACTTTTCAATCTTCAGACATACCTGATTTTTTCATAAGGTCAGTTATTTGATCTATTGAAATTCAATTTAAAATTGGAGTAGCAACTTTTATTCATAGATTTTTAGCTGCCATTCAAAGGTGAGTTTCAAGAACTTGTCAGATATTCATTCTTGATACTACTCATAATGGATTAAGAATAATATCAACTGGAGTACCATCTTCCATAAATGGCATATCTTCCACTGGAACAACTCTAGATACTATTCATTTATTACCATGTCTTCAAGCCATTTTATCTCATACTTCTATTTTTCTAGTTTGAGCAACAAATACCTTTACTTGCTTAAATACTCAAGTTGGTAAATTATCACCATTTTCTCTTTTTAAAATATGAACATCAAGAATTTTTCATCATTGTCCCGAAGGTAATCTAAGAGATGAATCTTTTACATCTTTTGACTTATCACCAAATATAGCTCTTAAAAGTCTTTCTTCTGGAGATAATTCTTGTTCTCATTTTGGAGTAATTTTTCAAACTAATATAGAACCTCCTTCTACATAAGCTCAAACTCTAATTATTCAATCAATATCTAAATCTTTTAATTTTGAAGAAGATACATTTGGAATATCATCAGTTGTTTGTTCAGGTCCAAGTTTAGTTTCTCTAACATCAATAGAATATTCTTTAATATGTATAGATGTATAAAAATCTTTTTCTACTAACTTTGAAGAAATAATAATCGCATCCTCAAAATTATAACCTTTCCAAGGCATATAAGCAACTGTTAAATTTTGACCAATTGCTAATTCTCAATTATCAACAGAATGACCATCACAAAGAATATCACCTTTTTCAACCTTTTGACCAGTTGATACAAGTGGATTTTGTGAAACAATCATATCATGATTTCATCTAGTAAAAGTAATTAATTCATAAGTTTTCTTTTCTCATGATTTATATAATACAGTTATATGTTTTGCATCTACTCAAATAATTTCTCAATCTTCTTCAGCCAAAATAACATAACCTGATCATTCTCATACTATTCTTTCCATACCTGTTCATACAACTGGAGAATCAGGTCTAACCAAAGGTACAGCTTGTCTCATCATATTTGAACCCATTTCTGCTCTTGTTGCATCATCATGTTCTAAAAATGGTATTAATGAAGTTTCAACTGACATTATTTGTTTTGGAGAAACATCTATATGAGTTATTTCTCTAACATATGAAATAGTTGGTTCATTTCATGCTCTTGCAGAAATACGAGTAGTAGTAAAGTTACCAAATTCATCTGTTGCAGTATTTGCTTCTGCTATTGTTAATTTTCTTTCTTGATTTGCATTAAAATAATCATAAGTATCTCATAAATATCATCTTACCTCAACTTCTTCAGCTTTTATTTTAGTTTTCATTGCTTTAGCATTTACTTCTGTAATCAAAGTTTTTTCTGGTACTATTATTTTTCCATCATCTCAAACAATATTACCTAATGATATTTTATTAATTGATGATTTTCCATCATTTTTTACAAAATGTTCAATTGTTCTAAATGGAGTAAGAATAAAACCAAATTTATCTACTTTTGCATATGAAGCAAAGTGTAATACAAGTCAAATATTTGGTCCTTCTGGTGTTGCAATAGGACATATTCTTCAATATTGAGTTGGATGTACATCTCTAACTTCAAA
>CAZJHB010000080.1:3223-5916 GCA_964545685.1 uncultured Candidatus Peribacteria bacterium
TTGCAATAGGACATATTCTTCAATATTGAGTTGGATGTACATCTCTAACTTCAAAAGAAGCTCTTTCCCTTGTTAATCAACCAGGTCAAAGAGCAGAAACTCTTCTCTTATGTCCTAATTCAGAAAGAGGATTTGATTGATCCATAAATTGTGATAATTGAGAAGATCCAAAGAATTCTTTCATTATAGCAACTATTGGTCTAGAATTAATAAAAGTACCTGGAGTAGCATCATCTAATTCAACTATTGTCATTCTATCTTTTGCTATTCTTTCCATTCTGGCAATTCAAACTTTTAATTTATCAGTAACTAATTCTCAAACTGACCTAACTCTTCTATTTTCTAAATGATCAATATCATCTACACTATATCATGCTTCTTCATTCATTAAACTGAAAAAATATTTTAATGAAACTATCATATCATCTATAGAAATAAATTTACCACCTTCATCAGTATATTTCTTTTCTATACTTAATTTTGATTGTATTTTAAATCTAGCTATTTCACCTAAATCAAATCTTTTTTCATCATAAAATGTAACATTAAAAAATTCTTCAACTCTTTCATCAGTAGCTAAATCTCCTGGTCTTAATAATTTATATAAAGCATGGAGTGCTTCTAATCTATTTGTTGTTTTATCTTTTTCCAAAGTAGGAGCAATATTATTTGCAATAATTTCATCTCATACATCTTTAAATGTATTTAAAATTTCTGCATTTGATTCAAGTCAAAAAGCTCTTAGTAATATTGAAACTGGAATTTTTCTTTTTTTATCAATTTTAACATTAATTATTCATCTTTTTTCAATATCTATTTCAAACCAACTACCTCTTGCAGGTATAAATTTAAGAGTATATCCATTTTCTCAAATAGTAAAAAATATACCTGTTGATCTAATAATTTGATTAACAATTACTCTTTCAATACCATTAATAATAAAAGTTGCAGATTTTGTCATAAGAGGTACACCTCCTAAATAAACATCCTGTTCTTTTATTTCACCTGTTTCTTTATTCAGCATTTCTAATCTAGTTTTCATCGATGCTTCATAATTCAAATTTTTTCTTTTACATGTTTCAGGATCAAATTTTGGTTCTTCTAAATTAAATCATTTATAGTAAATATCTACTTTTTCTCAAGAGAAATCAGATATTGGAAAACTATCTTCAAAAACTTTATTTATTCAATTTTGTAAAAAATCATTATAAGAATCAAGTTGCACTTCTAATAAGTCTGGAATTCATGCAATTGATTTATCATCAGTAAAATAGTGTCTTCACTTAATATCATAAAGACTACCTACTTCTATATTCTTAGAAGTTTTTTCTGCCATTTTATATATTGGTTAAGAATTAATTTTTGAGAATAAGGAATTACACAATCATTTTTAAATTCTCTTTCAAAATACACAAAAAATTGCCCTACTTTTTCAGAATTACACAATCGTAAAGTAGTGCGAACGCAAGTATTATATTAAAAAAGCAAAAAACTCCAAAAGTTTTTTGGAGTTTTTTGTTTATATTTTTTTATCTTACATATAAATAACCTAACCACCAAGGATACCATCCTTCTTCTTGACTACCTGATTCTTTCGGGTTAATGTCAAAATTGTGTGCTAATTTATATATAAAAAATTTGAATAAATAAGTAAAAAATATGATATAATCTTGTAAAATTAAAATTAAATTTGAATTATGCAAAAAAAACTGTCCTAAATGTAGAAGGTCAAATATAAAATTAAACTGAAAAAATAGTCAATGAAAACAAAAATATAAATGTAAAAATTGTAATTATTGTTTTGTAGAAAAATATAGAAAAACACCTAAAATAAAATCAGAAAAAATATTTAATGATTGGTTATTAGAATGATATTCTTCAAGGCAATTATGATATCAAAATTGAAAAGAAACTTTAGATATTTTAAAATATATTAGAAGTAAATTAGATACTAATCAAATTTATCAAATAGATCTAGTTTTTGATAATGTAAATTATTTAATGATTGACTGAACTTGGATTACAAAGAAAATTTGTTTGATAATTTACTATGATTATATTAATAAAAAAATAGTTAGATTTTGATTTTATGATTCTGAAAAATATGAATACATAAAACAAGATTTAGAAGTATTAAAAAATGATTTTAAGTATAATATTAAATGATTTGTTTTAGACTGAAGTAAGCAAATAATTAAAGCTGTTGAAAAAAATTTTCCAAATGCAAAAATACAAAGATGTTTAACTCATATTCACAGACAAGTAAGAAATTATTTATCAAAAAATCCAAAAACAAAAGCCTGAAAAGAATTGAAAAAAATAATTACTTTTAAGGCTTTTAATAATGAGAAAAATTTTATTAAAAAATTTAATTTATGGGAAGAAAAATATTCTGATTTTTTAAATGAAAAGACAATAAATTGAAATAATTCTTGGTATACTCATAAAAAAATAAGATCTGCAAAATCACATATTAAAAATGCAATTTCTAATATGTTTTATTATTTACAAGATGAAAATATTAAGAAATCTAATAATGATTTAGAATGATTAAATTGAATTTTAAGTAATCAAATTTTAAGACATAAATGATTAAGAATTGATAGATTAATTTCTTTTATTTCACTATGGATTTATGAAAGAAATTTAAAAGAAAAATAATAATTTTTAGCACACAATTTTTACATTAACCC
>CAZJHB010000081.1:0-5870 GCA_964545685.1 uncultured Candidatus Peribacteria bacterium
CTTCCTGATATTAGAGATTGATTTAAACCAGTTCATAGAAGAATTTTATATTCTATGCATGAACAATGATTAAGATCTAGTGCAAAATTTAGAAAATCAGCAACAGTTGTTTGAGCCGTACTTTGATCATATCATCCGCATGGTGATTCTTCAGTATATGAAGCTATGGTAAGGATGGCTCAAGATTTTTCTTTGAGATATCCTTTGGTACACGGTCAATGAAACTTTGGTTCGATGGATTGAGATAGTGCAGCCGCATATAGATATACTGAAGCCAAAATGACAAAATTGGCTGAATTTATGCTTTCTGATATAGAAAAAGAAACAGTTGATTTTAGAGATAACTTTGACGCTACAAAACAAGAACCAAGTGTACTGCCAACAAGAATCCCAAATTTACTTATGAACTGAGTTATGTGAATTGCAGTTGGTATGGCAACAAATATTCCACCTCACAATTTAACAGAATTAAATGAAGCTATTAAATTTCTTTTAACTTCTCCAAATGTTGATGAAATTTCGGTTGAAAATTTGATGGATTTTATCAAAGGTCCAGATTTTCCAACAGGTTGAATAGTATATGATAAAGAAGCTTTATTAACTGCTTACTCAACAGGTAGATGAAGTGTAAAAATGAGATGAGTTGCTAATATTGAAGAGGGTAAAAGATGAAGAAATATTATTCATATTAGTGAAATTCCTTATTGATTAAATAAAGCTTCACTAGTTGAAAAAATAGCAGATTTGGTTAGAGATAAAAAGCTTAATTGAATCGTAGAGCTTAGAGATGAATCTTCAAAATGAGGAGTAAGAATTATTATTGAATTAAAAAGAGATGCTTTTCCAAAAAAAGTATTGAATTTATTATATAAATTAACACCACTTCAAACTAGTTTTGGTTATAATATGATTGGTTTGACAGATAGATGAAGTCAACCAAAATTACATAACTTAAAAGAAATTTTACTACAATTTATTGAACATAGAAAAGAAGTTGTAGAAAGGAGAACTAGATATGAATTAAAAATAGCAGAAGCTAGAGCTCATATTTTGGAATGATTAAAAAAAGCTTTAGATCATATTGATGAAATAATTAAAACTATTAAAGCATCAGCAACAAAAGAAGATGCAAAGATTGCTTTGATTAAAAATTTTGAACTTTCAGAAATTCAAGCTAGTGCAATTTTAGAAATGAAATTGAATAAATTAGCTTGACTTGAAAGAAAAAAGTTAGAAGATGAACTATTAGAAAAATTAGAATTGATATCAGATTTAAAGGATATTTTAGAAAAACCAGAAAGAATTGTAAGTATTATAACAGAAGAAATAGATCAAATAACAGAAATGTTTGGAGATGATAGAAGAACACAAGTAAATAATTGAAAAATAGGTGAATTTAATCCAAAAGATACAATACCAAATGAAGATATAATGATTGTATTTACAAAAAATTCTTATATAAAAAGATTAAAAGCTAATACATTTAGAACTCAAAGAAGAGGATGAAAATGAATAGCAACTTGAACGAAAGAAAATGATGAAATTAAATTGATAGTTTCTACTCAAAATCATAATGATTTATTATTCTTTACTTCACAAGGTAGAGTATTTAGTCTTCCTGCTTATGAAATTCCTGAAACTACAAGAATAGCTAAAGGGCAACCTATAATTAATTTACTTTGATTACAAAAATGAGAAGAAATAGCAGCAATTCTTGATATAACAAAAGAACAAAATAAATATTTATTCTTTGTGTCAAGAAAATGAATTGTAAAAAAACTTGATATGGAACAAGTTAAAAATATTAGATCTAATTGATTAAAAGTTGTTTGAGTAAAAGAGTGAGATGAATTAAGTTGGGTAAAAACAACAACTTGAAATGATTCTATTTTTATAGCAACAAAAGAATGAAAAGCTATACAATTTAGTGAAGATGATGTTAGACCAATGTGAAGAGCAGCAGCTTGAGTTAGATGAATAAGGTTAAAAGATAAAGATAAAGTAATAGAAGTTACAATCGTTTGAGAACAAGAAGAATACGTATTTATTGTTACTGAAAATTGAATGTGAAAATTATCAGCAATAGAAAATTATAGAAATCAAAAAAGAGGTTGATCTTGAGTAAAAGCAATGGCTATGACGAAGAAAACATGAGCTTTAATTTCAGCAAATATGTTATCAGAAGAAGATAGAAAAACTAGTGATATTATATTAATATCAAAATGATGACAAACTATTAGAATGCCTTTGAAATGAATAAGAAAAACATCAAGAGTTACTCAATGAGTAATTCTTACAAAAGTAAAAAAATCTTGAGATAAAATTGTAAGAGCTTCTATAGTTAGGGAAGATGAGGGAGAAGAAGAAAGTTAAGAATTTAATAAAAGTGTAATAGTTAACTATTACACTTTTATTAAAAATTGATATATTAGAGTATAACAAAAATATAAGAATAGTAAATATATTTGATATAATAATAAAAAATGATATAATAAAAGTGTAATAATAGACTATTACACTTTTATTATAAACTGATATATTAGAGTATGATGGAATTATATAGAACAATTTTAGATTGGAATTCTTGGTTAGAGGACTGAGAAGTATCAAGAGAGTTATTATGAATAAGAAGAGATATAAATATTTTAGAATATCTTCATTTTAAAGAGATAAAAATATTACAATGAGCAAGAAGAACTTGAAAATCAACATTGATTTATAATGTAATTAATCAAGTATATAAAAAAAATAAAAATATATTATATTTAAATTTTAATGATGAAATATTAGCAAAATATGATTTACAAGAGATTGTTGAAAAATTTATGGAAGAAAAAAAAGTAGAATATTTATTTTTAGATGAAATTCAAAGCTGTAAAAATTGGGTTAGTTATATTAGGAAATCATATGATATTAGTCAGTTTAAGCAGATTTGGATAACAGGTTCAAATTCAAGTTTGATTAAACGAGATTATTCTAGCTTATTTACTTGAAGAATAATTACCTTGAATATAACTTGATTGAATTTTAATGAATTTTTAAGGTTTAAAGATTTTGATGTTGGGAACTTTAATTTATTATCAAGTAAAAAGTTGATATTAATTAAAAAATTATTTAAGGAATATTTAAATTATTGAAGTTTTCCAGAAGTAGTATTAAGAAAATCAAATAAAAAAGAATTATTAATAAATTATTTTGAAGATTTTATTTACAAAGATATAGTTTGAAGATATAATTTAAATAGTACAAATGTAAAAAATCTTGCATTTTATTTATTAACTAATTCGTCAAAATTATTTTCATATAGAAAATTAGCAATGGCATTAGATTTAAATAATGAGACTCTTTCAGATTATTTAAATTATTTTTATGAAATATATTTTTTTAATGAATTAAGAAAGTTTGATTATTCTTATAAAAAACAAATTATATGAAGAAAAAAAATTTATTCTCTTGATATATGATTTCTTAATTTATGATTTAATTTTTCTCATAATATTTGAAGACAATTAGAAAACTTAGTTTTTACTGAATTAAAAAGAAGACAAAAAGAAGTTTTTTATCATATGAATAAGAAAGAGTGTGATTTTGTAATTCAAGAAAACTGAAAAATTACACAAGTTTTTCAAGTTACATATAGTTTGGAAGATAGTGATACAAAAATTAGAGAGATAAGTTGATTGGTAGATGCAATGGCCTATTATAAATTAACAAAATGAATTATATTAACTTATGATGAAGAATATAGAATAGAAAATAATGAATATATAATAGAGGTAATACCTGTTTGGAAGTGGTTATTATTTTAAGGAAAGTCTGAATTATGTAGTTTTTCAGCCTTTTCTTAAGAAGTATTTATATATATTATAATCACTATTATAAATAAAGTATTAAGTAAGAAAATATTTTCTAATTATAAATATGCAACAGTTTTAAATAATAATACTAATGTATGAATGATTATTTGAACAGATTTATATAAATTTATGATGGAGAAATGAGTTATAGAAGATTTATTGGAAGAATTAGAAATGTATGAAAATAAGAAAAAATTAAAAGGTAAATATCAAGAATCATTAAATAGTTGAAAATCTAATTTAGTAATTTAAAAATTATATAGGCATAGTTTTATAGTATTGTCAAGCAAAAAAAACTTGAAAAAGATTATAATTATATTATAATTTTTTTTGTTATATATTTAACTTGTATAATCATGAACAAAAAAAATTGTAGTAGTGTACGCAGGCCTGCGTACACTAGGTTGGCATTCACATTAGTAGAACTTATAGTAGTAATAACAATTTTAGCAATATTATGAACAATAGCTTTTATAAGTTTACAATGATATAGCTCTCAAGCAAGAGATAGTAAAAGATTATCAGATATTTCTAATATCAAAAAAAGTTTGGAATTATTTTCACTAAATACTTGAAAATATCCAATTCCAGATGATAATTTTACTGTATCATATTCATGAGAAATATTACGGTATCAATGAATAGTTTGAGAACAAGTTTCAACAAATTTATCAAGAAATTTGAATGAAAAACCAGTAGATCCATTAACAGGAGTAGAGTATACATATTCAACAACTCATAGTCAAACAGAGTTTGAGGTTTTAGGATTGTATGAAAGTGATTTGATTTCAACCTCACCACAACCCTCTCCTTTGAGAGGGGAGGGGGCTAGAACATTATTTTTTTCTAGTTCTAATGCAGAAACACAAGATTACCCAAAAATAGATTGAAATTATAATTGAATTTACCTAAAAACATCAAGTTTTTATATACCAACGCCAAGTATAATTAATGCAGAAATAGTAGCAAATGATGATTTGGATAGTGATAATATTAAATCACAAATAATATCGTGAGGAGATAATTTACCCTGAATATCTACATGATGATTGGATGTAAAATTATCAGTATTTACTTGAACTTTATATAGTGATTCTCTTAATATAGAAAAAATATCTGTGATAAATTCAATTCAATGAGCATATATTTGAACAAAATTAGCTAATATATGAATATATAGTGATTTATTAACAGCAGAATCAGATGAGGAAAAATTAGATTTGTCAGATTATTTATTATTAAATGGAGTGGGAAATAATCCAATAATATGTTGAGAGGATAAATATAGAATAAATTGAACATGTAGCCAAGTTTCATCTTGTTCTGATATTAAATATGTTTTTCCATGATCTGCAGATGGAATATATACTATTTATCCAGAAAATAATTGAGTATGAATTGATGTATATTGTGATATGACAAAAGATTGATGAGGATGGACTTTAGTTTTAGCTCATAATTGAAGGGGAAATCCTGTAGTAGTATTTGCTGATAATGATACAGCTCCAACTTTAACAACAGAAGGTTATATAAAAACAGAGAATATAGATTTTACGAAATACAGAGTTACTTGACATTATGATAATTTACCATCTTCAGATTATATTTCAAGAATATATGATATTTCTAATCAAGAAGCTTCAGTTTGGGAAACTTTTACAACTTCATTTAAGTCTAAGAATAATTTCGTTTGAGCACAATCAGAATTTGCTACATTTTGAGAGGATAATACGTGTACTCGGCAAACGGGTGTTTGAGGAGTATTTAGTTCTAATACATCACATATTTGGATTCTTGATCATGTAATTGGTTGTACTACTTGTGGTTCTATTTTTGTTTGACCATCTTATAATGTTTGGTGTAGATCATCAAGATGAGTTTTATCTTATCCAAATCAAGCAGTAAGAATTTGGTTGAAATAAGACTTTTAAAATATAATAAAAAAATTGTACAAAATTAAATAAACTATATAATAATCTTATATAGTTTATTTTTTCACTTATAAATTATGGA
>CAZJHB010000082.1:0-3528 GCA_964545685.1 uncultured Candidatus Peribacteria bacterium
CTTGATATTATAAAAAATACTTTTGCTTTTAATTTGGATGATGTTATTGAGAAGAAAAAGGATTGAGAATCATGTTGTACATGAGCTTGTTCACCTTGGTCATGAATATCAAAAATTATTGAGCCTAAATTGATGTTTATGAGTAAAGAAAAAAAATCTGAATATATAGATAATAATTTTTTTAGAATAAGTATAAAGTCTTTTATTGATATATATAATTTTGATATAAAATCTGTACAGAAAGATTGCGTACATATTATCACACCAGATTTGAAAAAGATACCTTTTTCAACTTATAATATGTTTTATCGTAAGTAATTTATTTTTATAATTTTTTTATTATGAGTGAACAAATTAATCAAAAGTTATTAAATTTACAAAAAAATAATTGTAAAAAATATTTTTTATTATCTATTCTTTTAAACCCTGCTTTAATAGCATTTGTTTGAACTTTTTTTTGGTCTTTAACACTAGGACCATGATATATTATATGAGCTCCTAATGTTTTTTCTTTATTAATAATTGTTTTGACTACAGTTTTGATATTTTTGACGATTAGAATTATTAGGCAATTATTTAGATTAAATAAAGAAAATCTAATTTGAAAAAAATGTTTTATTATTATATTTATTCTTTGGTTATTACCATTTGTATGAGCATTATTATTTTCTTGAGCTTGTACAATTATAACTGCATGAGGTTTATTTTAAATTTTAATATAATTTATGATTATGGATAATATAACTACATCAGAACAATTAAATATACAAAAGAAAAATTGTTTAATATATATTTTGATTTCTGTTTTTTGTAATCCAGTAATTGTTTATATTAGTATTTATTGATTTTTTAATTTATTTTTACAAGATATTATTTGTTTCTGAATTTCAATTACATTTAATATTTTATATGTAATATTTTTTAGAAAAGAAATAAAAAAATTGAAAAAAGAATGATTATTATGAAAAAAATGTTTTTCTTTTATAGAAGCTATTTTTTTTGGACTGTTTTTAGCATTATTATTGCTTTGATGATCTTGTGCAATTTTATTCTTTTGATTATAAATATAAAATTATAATAAATAAATTATGTTATTAAATAACTTAGAAGAATTTTTATTTTCACCAGAATTTTGGATAAATGCTATAGTGTGAATATCTACTATTGCTTTATTAGTAGCTGTATTTATAGATTTTTCTTTATATGAAGAAAAAAATAAAATAAAGGATAAATTAAAAAGTAAGGTTGCAACTTGAAGAATGTTGTTATTTTTCTTGTTTGTTTATTTAGTTATAAGATTTCAAATTTGAGTATATTTTTTACCTATAACTAATAATTATATAATTTATTGAATCTTATTTTTGTGACTTATTATTACAGTTTTTTCAGCATTTTTCAATATTTTATGAAGATTTTATTTAAAAACTAATTGGGCAAATAATATAAAAATATATGATGATCATAGTTTGGTAAACACTTGACCTTATAAGATTGTAAGACATCCATTATATGCATCTTTGATTTGGATAAATTATTGATTATGACTTGTTTATTCAAATTGGTTAGTTTTTGTTTTGTGAACTTTTGTTTTTTTACCTATGATGTATTATAGAGCAAGACAAGAAGAAAAATTACTTATAAAAAATTTTCCTAAATATAGAGAATATAAACAAAATGTTTGAATGTTTTTTCCTAAAATTTTTTAACCCATCCGTCCTTCGGACACCTTCCCTTAAGTCTAAGGGAAGGGAATAAAGTATATTTAAAATATAAAATATGATAGATTTACACAGTACTTGACATTCTCACTCTGAAACATGGGGATTATTACCTTATATCAATTTTTTTTGAATAAAGGTATCTTCTTATTCATTTTTTGTATTTTTATGATTGGTAGTTTGAATTAGTTTTATTTTTTTATTTAAAAAAAAGAAAAAATTTGATGAAAATATGATTTATGTAGTTATTGCATGAATAGTAGGATGAATATTATGAGCAAAAATTCCTATTTGGATAGCATATTTTGATGAAATTATTAGTAGTTGAAGTATAGAAGCATTTTTATCAGGAAGAACTATAACTGGTTGATTAATATGATGAACAATATGAGTTATTCTCACAAAAAGAAAATTAAAAATAAAAGACAGATTATGAAATAATCTTGTACCTTGAATTATTGTTTGAATTGCTATTTGAAGAATTTGATGTTTTGCTAAGTGATGTTGTTATTGAAAAGAAACTAATTTAGCTTGGTGAGTGAATTTTTGAGACTGATTATTAAGGCATCCTACACAAATTTATGAAATAATATTTTTGATTTTATTATTTATTTGATATTTAATCTTAAGAAATAAAAAATTAAGAGATTGATTATTATTTGATTTATTTTTATTGTTTTATTTTTGATATAGATTTTTCGTAGAATTTATTAGAGTAGAACCAAGAATTTTTTATTCTTTTACTTGATATCAAATTGCTTCTATTATAGTAATTTTGTATGTGATTATAAAAATGGTTTATTTTAATAAAAAGCTTAAATAATTTATATTAAAAATTTATTTTAATTATGATTATGAAATTTAAAAAATAAAAAAAACTTGACTTTAAAATAAAAATTTATATAAATTTAACAGTTAATATTTTTAACAAAAAGAGAAAAATGTCTAGAATCTGATTAAATTTTTGGTTTTATTTTTACACTTTCAAATATTTGAAGGATTCTTTTTGACGTTAAAAATAAAAAATTTAAATTTAAGAAAAATCTTTCAAATACCTTGAAAGATTTTTTTTATTTTATATATTAATATTTTATATTATGAATAGTATGTTATTAGGGAAAAATACAGAAAATTTTGAAAAAACTCCTAAATTAATTGAAAATGCTGAAAATAAAGTAGTTTCAAATCTAGTAATAAAAACAGGATTAAGTATTGACGAATTACTTAAACAAGGGGCAATAATTAATACTGGAAAATGAATTACAGTAAATGATACAGGTTTTTAATTTTTCCTTAAATATTTGATATC
The DNA here is from genome assembly GCA_964545685.1 of uncultured Candidatus Peribacteria bacterium. GTDB lineage: Bacteria > Patescibacteriota > Gracilibacteria > BD1-5 > UBA6164 > CAZJHB01. Next base: position 3,028 of record CAZJHB010000082.1, read on the forward strand.
TAAACTATCTCAAATAAATTCAAAAATATCTGATGATTTATTGTTGGGATCAAGATTTCATGAATCAATTAACTTAATTATTCATTTTTCTAAATAATAAGAAAAGTGTGTAATTAAGTCTTTTGATTTATAAATTTCAGGATTATTGCTTAGATTTGCACTTGTTAGAAAAATTGGTCAAACTTTTTTAATTAATTTTTTTTGTTCTGGTAAATTTGCTACTCTAAAAGCTATTTGATTATAAATATCTTTATTAATAAAAGTTCAATCAATTTCATCTTCAAAGTTAAGCCACATTTTTACATAATTACTATCAGTAAGGATCGTAAAAGGCTTTTCATAATTTTTTAAAAAATTAATTTGATCTTTTGTTAAATTAGTATTTTGCTCAAGCCAATTAAAGTTTTCTACCATTATAGCAAGAGGCTTATCTAAACTTCTTTTTTTTATTTTATATATTTTTTCATAATTTTTTTTGTCATCAATTGGACAAGCAATTCA
>CAZJHB010000082.1:3628-5808 GCA_964545685.1 uncultured Candidatus Peribacteria bacterium
TTAAACAATAGGTTTTTGCAATGGTACACCATTTTTTCTAGGATATTTTACATGAGTTTTAGCTATTTTTTCTATTAAAATTATAGTTCTATTTTGTCATGCTAAAGAATAATTTTTTATTTTTAATATTTTTGCTCATAATCTATGTAATGTTTTATTTGCAGTTTTTAATTCTTCTTTATCATCAAGTTTATAAGCAGCAAATATTCATCAAACTTTTAATAAAGGGATAGTATATTCTAATAAAGTTGGCATAAAAGCTGTAGCTCTTGAAACTACAAAATCAAACTTTTCTCTATAATCTAAGTTTTGCCCAATATCTTCAGCTCTTCAATTTACAGTTTCAATATTTTTTAGTTCTAATTTTTCAGCAAATTCATCTATTACTTTTAATTTTTTTCCAACTGAATCTATAAGAGTAAATTGAACATCTGGATTTATTATAGCAAGAGGAATACCAGGAAATCAACCACCTGTTCCTAAATCAGCTACTTTTCAATGTAGTTCAACAAATATGTTTAGCATTATTGAATCGATAAAATGTTTTTCAATAATTGCATCTTTTTCTCTGATAGCAGAAAGATTAATTTGTGAATTTTTCTCCATGAAAATATCAAGAAATTTTTCAAATTTATCGAGTTCTTTATCGTCTAATTCTATATTATATTTTTTAAATAGTTCTTGCATTTGTTATTTTTATTATGAAATAAATAAGCCTAATTATTTTAATCATGCTTGTTTCAAAATTGAGTTTATTGTAGGTCAAGGAATATCTTTTGATCAATGAAAAGGAACAATTACAGTTCTATATTCATTTTTAAATACAACATGACTTCAAGTTTGTCTTTTTATATTATATCAATGAGTTAATAATATTTTTGATATTTGTCTATAACTCATTGGTTTAGGCATAAATTTCTTTTTTATTATTAAATAAAGGGACCTCTGCAAAATTATATTTCTATTAAAAATTTTAAATTTTTACTTACGAAACTAATTTTACAGAGGTTCCTATAGTTTCTTCAAAATATAAATTTAATCATTTTTGTAAATTTTTTTCTGCTTCAATTATTGTATTTCAGTAATCAGAAATATTTAATTCTGGTACCTCAGCAATATATTGTTTTGTTTCAGGATCAAATCAGTATTTAATAGTAAAATTTTGCATATATTTATTTATAGTTATAATTGAGATATTATATAATAATTTATGTATTTTGCAAGTAATAAATTTGCATTATATTTTTATTGTATATAATAAGTGTATATAAAATTAAAAATTGTATTATGTTGAATACTCAATTAACAAAATCTATACTTCATACAACTGATAATTATATAAAGTCTTTGGAAAAAGCTTGAATTATAACAGTTTGAGATTTTTTGGGGCTTTATCCTAGAGAATATGAAGATAGAACAAATGTTTTGGATAATTTTTCACTTATTAATATAAAAGAAAAGAATACAATATTAGTTAAACTTGTTTCACTTAATACAAAAAAAACAGCAAATTGAAAATTATTAACAAAATGAGTTTTGGAAGATAAAAATTGATTTATGAGTGAAGCAGTTTGGTTTAATAGAAAATATTTAACTTCAAAATTAGATCCATATAAAGGTAAAAAAATTATAGTATCATGAAAAGTTAAATATGATTTTTGAAAAGTTACTTTTCAATCTCCAGAAGTTCAGACAGATTTATCAAAAGTAGGATGAGAAATAGTTTCTATTTATTCAGATATAAATTATATACCTACAAAATGGACTCAACCTAAGATGAAATTATTAGAAAAGTATATTTCAGAAATAGAAGAAGATTTACCAGAAGAAATTATAAAAAAATATGATTTTATATCTAAAAAAGAAGCTGTTTATAAAATACATTTTCCAAAAAATAAGCATGACATAGAACTTGCTCAGTATAGATTAGCATATTGAGAACTTTTTGATATAAATTATAGAGCTATAGCTAAAAAAATCGAATGATTTAAACAAAGTGAATGAAGATCTCTTGCAATAAAAATGAATGCAGAATTAATAAAAGAAATAATTTCTTATATATGATTTGATTTAACAGATCATCAAAAGATTGTTCTATTCCAAATTCTTAAAGATATGGAAAAAAATCACTGAATGCAAAGGTTACTTGAATGAGATGTATGAACGGGTAAGACTATTGT
>CAZJHB010000083.1:0-2130 GCA_964545685.1 uncultured Candidatus Peribacteria bacterium
TGCTATCTCTTGCTTGAGCTGAATATCATTGAATAGATATAAAAGCTATAGTTCAAAGAATTGCTAGGATAGTAATAACTACTATTAGTTCTATTAATGTAAAGCCCAGTTTATCTGGTCCCGTTTTAGTGTGAAGTTGTTTATTTTTTTGCATATTATAATAAATAAAAATATAACTTATATATTATAATACATTTTTGAGTTTTTGTAAAAAAAATAAAAAATATTAGATTTAGTAAAATTATTTAATATAATAAAGAAAATTATTTATACAAAAATAATCAAATGAAACCAAAAGTAGGATTAGAAATATGAGATTTTTGTCATGTAAATTGTAAATTTTGTTATAATGATCTCTTAAAAGAAAAAAAATTTAAAGATATTAGTGGAATAATTGATGAAATAAAGAAAATTTTATCTATATATTCAATTACTTCAATACAAGTAATTATTTAATTAAAAATTATTCATAGTAAATAAAAAGAGATATAATTTTAAAATATTATATCTCTTTTTATGATGTTTATTTAAACATTCTATCTCATTTATCTCATCTTGTTGCTCATTCTGTAATATTTCAAACAGTTGTTGTTATATTAGAGATTATAAAATCACCTATAGTTTCTCAATTTATGTAATAACTATATTTTTCATCATTTTTTAAAGCTGGATTTGAAATAACTATAGCTTGAGAAGTTTTTTTAGTTGTAATATTAGTTATTATATTTCAAGAATTATCTTTTAATTGAAATATTTTTCATGCAGAAATACTAGAATCAAATCATATTAATACTCAATATTGACTTGAATTAGTTCAAATATTTTGTGCCATTCAAGAACTTCAAATTGCTATTAAACTACCTCAATATACATTGAAATCTCAATTGTAATCCAATGATCAATTGTTATTTTGTGTTGGTCAATAAACTGTAACATTTCATCAGGTCATTATTATATCACCATTTGAATCTAATCAATCTCATTGTGAATTCAAAGTTATAATTCATCAATTTATTCTTAAAAACACTCATTCTTCTGCTTGTTCTCATATACCTGAATCGTCTCATCAGACAGCATTTATTCAGTCATCACTAGCAAATAGATTGATATTTCAACCATTAAATGTTATATCCATAGCTTCTATTGCTTCATATGATTCATCTACATTTATATTTCAATCATTTATAACTACATATAATGCTGCATTGATTCAATCATCTCAAGAGCTAATATTTATATTTCATCAATTAATCAAAATAGTTCATTTGTCATCATTATCAGATTTTAAACCATCTCAATCTGCTATAATATCTATATTTCAATCATTGATCAAAATATAATCTTTTCACCTTATTCAATCATCTTTTGCAGTAATGTTAATGTTTCCAGAATCTATGAATAATTTGTCTTTTGAAGTTATTCAATCTTTGTAGTTTCAATTTATATTAAGTGTTCAATTTCAATTAATTACTAGATCATCTTTAGAAAAAATAGCGGCATTTTCATCTTCAACATTTATATAATTTTCTCAATCAATAATATTATTAATTGAATTATTTGCTAAATTAATAATTGTTTGATTAGCTTCATTTACAAGAATTGCACTTCAATCAGTTGATGTTATATTTACTCAGTTAAGTATGATTTGAACATCTTTTTCGTCTCCTGTTTCTACAATTATTTGACCATCTGATAGTGTTCAACTAAATTCATAATTTCAAGATTTTTTGATAGTTATTTCTTGTCAACTAACTTGAATAGAATCGCTAACTATATTTGTATTTTCTGAATCAAGTTTGATTATAATTGTTTCTTTATCTTTTAAATTTAAATCTATCTCTTTTATATCATAATCTGAAATACTAGCTTCATTATTATTATAATTATTATCTTCATTTGTATTTTTTTCCATATTATCATTTATATTCTCGTTTTGAATTATAGTAGTTGTATTTTCATTTCAAGTTTCTTGTATACTTGTATAATCCGTTCAACAAGAACTTAATAATATGATAAATACTAAGAGAATAGTAAAATATTTTTTGTTCATAATTGTAAAATTAAAAATTATTTACTTAGTGTTTAATTCATTGGTGGTGGTCACATTTCTCATTCTTCTCAATCCATCAT
>CAZJHB010000083.1:2230-5692 GCA_964545685.1 uncultured Candidatus Peribacteria bacterium
TTCATCATCTTCATCACATTGATTGAGTTGTAGAGTTACTAGCATCATATTCCCAGTTATCACCTAAACTAAGTGATGAAGCTGCTTCTATTCTTCATTTTATAAAACTAATTAGAGTACTTAATGAACTAGTAAATGCATTTTCATTTTTCAAATGTGTATATCCTTCTACTTCTCAATTATCTCAAATAACATATGGTTCAATTAATTCGTGTAATTCTGTAACTCTATCAATAAATTCATCAGTATTTAATACATTATCATTAAATTCTTTTACATAAGAAACATATTGTTCTCTATATTCTTCATCATCTAATAAATATCTAATAAGAGGCCATTCATCAGAAACTCAATTTGCAGTTAAAGTAACTATTCATTTTTTTCATTGACTAAATGATTCGTTATTATCCCGAGGAATCCAAATAAGTTTTTCTGTTTCTGGATTGTTATATAGATAAAAATTATGTGTCATTATTCAATAGGTATCCCAGTTTTGAATAGTTGAATTTACAGCTAACCAATTTAAAAATACATCAACATCAAATACTTCTTCTAAATTTTGTTTCCATGAGTCGATATCAGTAGTTCTCAAATCTGAATTAAGTCTAGCTGATAATTCTTGTATATCACTCCAATCAGCTTCTTCTTCGTTATTTTTCTTTTGAAAACTTGAAGTTATTTTATTATATGTGTTTGTAGATAATTTTGTTCAAACTCATTCACCTTCATATATATTTCAACTATCATCTCAAAACTTATCAATAACTGTGTTATCTATAACTTCTATAGCAGTATATAATCAAAAATATTTAGAACCTTCTCAATAATCTACATAAACTCTATAAAAAGCAGTTTCAGGAACAATTAATCATGCTTTTTCAAATGCCTCAGGAGCAATTTTTTCATGTAAAAATGAATCATCTTTAAAGTTAGAAGAAAAAGACAATTTTTTAAATCAATAGAATCTTTGGTTTTCTAATTCTTCATAATTATCCTCAAATTCATCAAAATCTAATTTGAAAGGTAATTTATAATTTCAAGATGTCCAAGTACTTTTTAAACTAGAATGTCATTTGAATTTCATTCATACGTTGTACCATTGAGTATCATTAAAATACACTTGTGTTTCTACATAAATTAAATCATTTAATTCACTACTATCTGCATTATCATCAATTTTTCAATCTCATTTTCAAAAACTTCCGTATATTCATTCCATATTATTATTTAAAGCTTCCCAATTTTCATCAGAAATCACAATATCTATTCTATTTACACTATTTTGTGGAAAAACTGTATCATAATTCAATTCTCATGTTTTACTATGTGTTTCTTCTGTCCAATCTGAATAAATTGAACTAGTTTCTGCATTATTATTAACTTCTATATTTTCATTATTTTCTACACTAATTTCATTACTAATATCTTGTATATTAGTGTTAGATTCTTCATTAGAACAACTAGAGATAAATATTCATAAAACTATAAATATTATAAATATATTTGTTTTTTTCATATCATTTAAGAATTAAGTTATAAATTAATATTGTATATATTGTAAATAATACATTTAAGAATTATTTAAGAGAAACACCATACAAAGTTATGGTTTTGATATTCATGAGATTCTTTGGTTAATTATTAAGATTATATTTTCAATATAATCTTCTATAGAATCAACTATGTATTCATAATCTGTATAGCTTGAATATAAAGAATAATTTTCATAATTAAGAAAAATATTTTTATAATAAGATAAACTTTCACTAGCTAAAGAATTACTATATACTTCATTTTTCATACTAATTAACTTTTCTTGGAACATTTCTCTAAATTTTTCACTTTCAAAAACTCTTTTTCTTAAATCATCTAAATAAGTTTTATCTTTTGGTGGTTTATCTTTTTTGACTCATCTTTGAGTAAAACTTAGTAATAATCATATGTCATCTAAGTTTTCTAGTTCATTTTTAGTATAATATTTTAATAATATTTCATAAGCAGGAGTATTTGTGTTTCAAAATGACATTTTTTGATCCCGAGAGATAAAACTTGCTTTTCAAGTATCTGTATCTATATAAATATAATAATTGTTCAATAAAGCTAATAATTTATCTTTTCTTCATAAAAGTTCATCCATAGCTAAAAGTCAAAAATAAGAATCTAAATCAATATAACTTTCTAAATTATTTTCAAATTCTTCATCGGTTGAATTAGAAACAAAATCTAGTATATCAATTAATAGAGCTAAATCATAATTATTAATTTGAGTTTTTTGTTCAAATAAATCATCATATGAAGTAGGATCATCTCATAAATATGAAAATGATAAAGAATTTAATGCTTTATATAAAACTCAATTTTGTGTAAAGTTTTTTTCTACATAGTCATCATTAATAACTTCAGAAACCATATAAAGGTATGTTCAATAATTTCAAAATTTTAATGAAGTATATCAAATATCAGGACTATAAAGTCATAATTCATTAATCATTTTAAAAGAAACTAATTGTCATAAAATTGACTCATTGCTATCTATTCTTAGAGCAATTTCAGATAAACCTTGATATGTTTGACCTTCAGTGAATTTATCAAAATTTATCAATAGAGAAGGTTTGATAAATTCTATATTTTCGCTATCTTGTGAAGTTAGTATTTCTAATAAATCTACATTTCATTTTAACCTTAATCAAACATTTTCTATTAATACTCAATCTATTGTAATATTTGTTTTTATATACTCTTTTTCTTGATTTTCTTTATATGATTTTAGTATATATTCATATTGATTATTTGCTATATTTATATTTATTTCATGAAAAATACTATCATCTAAAATATCTTTTGAATTGTTGATATTTTCTCAAATTACTTCTAACTCAGTTTCGTATTTTCAAAAATTATATGAAATCATTCTAGTTCATGAAAATATTATACTTAATGCAAATATTAATATCAATCCTAATATTAATTTGTAATTTCTTTTGAACAAAATATTCATTTTTTTTATTTTAATAAAATATAACCCTTCCCCCTTCGTCCCAAGCTTGGGACCCTTAAAAAGAGGAGAAATTGTATTAATTATACTAGAAAGTATTGGGAACAGGGTAAATTATAAATCCGTAGAGTTATATCAAGTAATAAGTGAAACTTTTTGTCAATCATTTAGTTTTTTAATTGCTCCAATAAATTCTTGTTTATTAATAGAAGGACTTACATTAACAGTATAAACTAATTCAGTCAATAATCCTCCTCTTACAGTATCAATACTCATAAGTTCATTAGAAATTGTATATTTTACAAAAATATCATCAAATAGTGTTTCAAAATCTTTATTATTATCAACTCTAATTTTTAAAACTTGCGATGTTACAGGTTTTGCATACCAATTGAATTTATACATGATTAATATAACAATTGATATAATAGCTGTTGCTATTATTCAAAGTAGATAAAATTTTGTTC
>CAZJHB010000084.1:0-5510 GCA_964545685.1 uncultured Candidatus Peribacteria bacterium
GATTTGATTCGTTGTATAAAATTCTTGAGAATAAGTAAAGGAAAGATTGTTAAGTTTATAATATTATCACTTTAATTAAAAATTATGAATGAATATAAAATTAAGATAAGTGATTTTGTCAACTGAAAAAGTACTATATATTGAAGAAACACATGAAATAGAATAAAGAATAGTCTTGTAAAACATTATGAAATGTGAATTAATATTAATTTAGATTTTACTTGAATTAATAATACAACTCATTCTTATATTTACGAATTAATTTGAGCTTTTATCTTTTATGATGGTAATATAGCATTAAAAAGAATTAAATTTACTAATTGTAATGAGAATTTAAAAAGTATAATTAAATTTGTTATTGTTGATAGATATAATAAAGAAAAACAAGTTTAATTGTTTTATGTTAAAGATAAATAGAGTTAATTATATTAATTTTAACAAAAAAGGTATGAATTTAATCATACCTTTTTGTAAAACTATAAAGTTTTGATTTATAGTAAAAAACTATTAATATAAGAATTGCAAATTTCCTTAATAAATAATTTCTACTCTTCTTGCAAAATATTAAACAAAAAATTATTCAAAATATATTTATTATGATATTTTTTGTTTCTAAACTAAACAATATTGGTGATATTGTATAATATAGTCATATATAAACAAGAAAATCCTTAATCTCTATAGTTTTACCATAGAGATTAAAAGACATAGACCTTATTTATTGATAAAAAGGTCCTTGTATGAATATACAATATATGTCTTTTAATTATGTGTTGCAATATAATTAAATCATATAAGGACCTCATTGTCAAATAAAATACCTTGACATAATTTTAAATAATATTTTTAATATATTTTAAAGTTTAAATTTTTTGTGAAAGTTTATATTAGTAATTTTTATACAAGAGTAGAGTTTTCTACTTTTTTATTTAATGTAGATTTTATAAAATTTTATTATAATATATAATTAGCTTAATAATGCTAATTATATATTGCTATTTTTACTTTTATTATTATTATATTAGTAAAAAATTTTAAATATTAATAAATATGAAATATAAATGAGCTATGATTTTTCACAATTAGATGATAAAGAATTTGAATTATTTGTAAATGATTTATTAGAAAAAGAATATAATACAAAAATTGATAGTTTTAAAGCATGAAAAGATTGATGAATTGATTGAAAATTTTTTTTTGATGAAAATAAAATTGCAATTATACAAACAAAGCAGTATTTATGAACTTGATATTCTTGATTAATTAGAATATTAAAAAATTCTGAGCTAAATAAGGTAAAAAAATTATTTAAAGATTGAAAATTAGATAAATATATTTTTGTAACGGATTTGGGATTATTAGACAGTAATAAAGAAGAAATAAAGGAAATATTTAAACCATATATTAAATCTACAAATGATATTTTTTGAAATGAAAATTTAAATAAAATATTATCAAAAAATAGAGATATTGTGAGAAAATATTATAGGTTGTGGATTACTAGTATAAATGTTTATGATACAATTATAAGTAATGCTATTTTATGAAGAAGTGAGTTTAAATTTAATAAAATTATAAATAATAATAAAAGATTTGTTAAAACTAGTAGTTTCTCAGAAGCACTAAAAAAGTTAGAAGAAAATAGAGTAATTATTATTACTTGAGAACCTTGAATTTGAAAATCTACATTATCAGAAAATTTGTGTTTAAAGCTTGTATCTCAATATAAATATGAGTTTTTTGATATGAAAGATTGAATAAAAGAAGCTGAGGATATGTGTATTAAATGAAAAAAAAGATTATTTTATTATGATGATTTTTTGTGAAGAAATTATCTTGATGCTATAAAGAATGAAAAATGAAGTCATATTGTAGAATTTATTGATAGAATAAATCAATCTAAAGATAAACTTTTTATTTTAAATTCTAGGACAAATATTTTAAATTATTGAAAAAGTTATAGTGATATTTTTCAGACAAATGAGATAAAAGATAAAGAATTTGTTTTAAAAATTAAGGATTTAACAGAATATGAAAAAGCAAAAATATTATATAAGCATATTTATCATTCAAATTTATCTAAAGAATTTATAGATCAGTTTTATATAGAGAAAAATTATAGAAAAATAATTAGTCATAAAAAATTTAATCCTAGAATTATTGAATTTATTACAAATCAAAAAAACTTAAAAATTGAAGCAAAGGAATATTTTACCTATATTAAAAATTCTTTAGATTATCCAAAAGAAATATGGAAACATTCATTTGAAAGTCAAGCAGATGAACATATTAGAATGTTAGTTGCTTTAGTTGTATTTAATTGATGAATAATAGGTGAACAAAATTTAAAAAAATCATTTGATAATATCTCAGTACATATTACTACCAATTTATATATACCTAAAGATTTTTATTCTGTAATTGAGACTATTGTAGGAGCATTTTTAAATAGATGAATGAATTCTAATGATTGAATAATATTATATAATTTATTTAATCCTTCTATTGCAGATTATATTATTGACAAATATATTAATGATTGAAATAAATTAAAACAAATATTTCAAGCTCTTTCTAGTTATTCATGATTAAAACAATTAGAGAGTTTATGATGAAAATTTTATTCAAAAATTAATAGTTGTATTTCTTTAGATAAAAATTTATATAAAGAAATATTAGAATATTTAATTGAAGATAAAAAATTATTAAAAAAAGATAATGATTATTTTATATATTTATCAAAATTATGTTTTTTAGAATCTATTTGTAATGATAAGGTTTTACATATATTACAATGATTTATTGATACATATAAAGAAGTATCTTTAAATATAATAGTAGATGTAATAGAGTTAATAAGTACTAATTTAAACGAATTAATTATAGAATCTTCAGATTTTTTGAATAAACATATTATTGGTCGTCCATTAGATTTAAAGGAAAAAGATATTAATATTATTTGAAAATTTTTAGATAAGTTAGATTCTAAATATAATTTTAAATATGATTCTGATTTATTATATTATATAAAAGAATCTATAGAAAATTATTATATTTGAAAAATAGAGGAAGAATCTGAACAAATAGATTTATCAAATTTTATAGATATAGAAAATGATTATTGTTGAGAAACTAATATAAATTATGATGAAGAAAAAATTCAAGATGAAATAATTTATAATATAGATGATAACTTTAAACAATATAAATCTATTACAAATATGAATATAAATCTATATAATATTTTTTTAGAAACAGGTGTTAATATTGAAAGATTAGTTAATAATTATATTAATAATTTAACAAAAGTTTATGATAAAGAAAATTTTAGTTCAAATATATCAAATTTAGTAGATTATTCAAATGATATTGATGAATTATTTTACAGGTGATAAAGTTTTAATTTATAAGAATTGTTTAAATGAAAATAAAAGAAATAAAAATAAAATGATTTAGGAGTATAAAAGAAGAATTACATATCAAAGATTTTTGAAATATATTATCTTTAGTATGAAAAAATAATTCTTGAAAAAGTTCTATTTTGAATGCGTTAAGACTTTTTTGGTGAGATACAGTTATTAATGAAAAAGATTTTACTTATTGATGAACAAATAATAGTAAGGAATTAACAATTTCGATTTTATTTACTAATGTATTAAATTCTGATTTATTTAAATATTCTTTATTAACCTTACCTAATAAAAATACATTAATAAGAAGAATGAAAAATAATTTTACTTCATTAGAAGCATTAGAGGTTAATGATATTTTAGAAAAGCTTAAAAAGTTAGATTTTGAAGAAAATGAATTAGAATATTTATATGATGAATTTATTGATTTACTTAAAATTGAATTAAATAATAATACAATCTTAATTAAATATAAAGCTGGTTTGTCTAATTGAAAAATTATAGAACATTATTTAAAAGAAAGTGGAGATGAAGATAAAAATTATTTTAAAAAAGATATATGAAAACCTACTTTATTATTTATATGAGATAACAGAAATTTTAATGAAGAAGAAAATGGTAGTAAATGAAGTTTTACTGCTCAATTAATTCAAGATTTAGATATCAAAAAAGAAGAAATTCAAATATCTTCAACTTCTTCTTGTATTAGTATAGATGATTTAGAATTTTTAATTGAAGGAAAATTTGAGGAAAAAACAGATGAAATTTGAGTTAAAATATCAGATAATTTCAAAAAATATTATAAAAGTGATTTTAATGAAGTTAAATTAAATACTAAATATTCTTGAATTAGTCAATCTAATTTCAAAATTAATGCTCAAATAAAAGAACCAATAACAGGAGAATTTATAGATTTAAATAATTTATGAGCTTGATTAAGGAGTATTTATATTTTATCTTTACTTAAAGCTTATAATGAGTTAAAAGATTGAAATGATACAATTATTATTATTGAAGAACCAGAATTATATCTTCATCCAGAACTTCAAAAGGAAATGTCAGGAACATTAAATGAAATATCTAAAGAGCATACTGTGTTTTTTACAACACATTCACCATTATTATTAAATAAACTTAATATAGAAAATATTAGTAATATATATTTTGATGAAATTTTGAAGACTACAAAAATACAAAATGCTAAAATGGAAATTATTTGTAATGATTTATGATATAATTCTCTTGATATTATAAATAAAGAAAAAATATTATTTGTAGAATGAACATCTGATATAAATATTTTTTGAAAAATCATAGATAAATTTTATAATGGGATACTTGAAAAAATTAAAATTATTGCTATATGATGATGTTCTAATTTACCAAAATATGCTACACTTAATTTTATATGAGAATCTCCAATTTTATTAGAAAATTCACTAATAATTTTAGATAGAGATTATGAATCTGGGACGTATAATGTAAATACTGAAATTAATAGAAAAAATAATTTTAAAAATTGATTAAGAAGAATTATAGATCCTACAATTGTTAATAAATATAATGATAATATAATTCATATAACTTCATGACATAGTTTAGAAAATTTTTTTTTAGATTTTTCTATTATTAATACTATTTTTTCTTGAGTTAATTTAGATGAAGCTATATTAAGAAGAGAATTTAGAGCTTTTGCTGATTGACATTGATATTTTGATTCCAATGAATTTAGAAACCATTATAATAAAATAAATAATATTTCATGATTTTTTGATGGTGTTGAAGATAGTACAATTGATTTAATAAATATTAGAGGACATAATTTAATGCATTATTTAATTTATAAATGTTATTGATCAGATTATACAAATATTACATGAGAAAATGAATTAGATTTTTGTACAAGATATATCAATGCTAGTAGTGAAACTAACTTTCAATGATTATTAGACTTTTTAAATTGAATAAATTTATTTGATAATAATAAAAATTACTAAACTATATATATAGTTTAAAATTAAATTTAATATTATGAAATGAAACCGTGACAAATTGTCAGGGGTTGAAAATGAAAAGTAAAGGATTGAAAAGTACATATTT
>CAZJHB010000085.1:0-3512 GCA_964545685.1 uncultured Candidatus Peribacteria bacterium
CTGAAAATAAAACTGAAAAATTTAAAGTTTTAGCTGATATCGATGGTGGTGCTTCTAAAACTATTAAATTCTATGTTGATAAAAACTTAGATGTAACTGCTGAAGATACTCAATATGGTTATGGTGCTTCTGTTACTATAACTAATGTTGATGCTTCTTGAGATTTAGGTACACTTACTGTTCAAGCTGGTGAATTAACATTAATTGATATTGATCCTGCTACTACAACAATTAGAGAAGATAAAAAAGATATTGACTTAGGTAAAATTAAAATAGTTAATAATGCTTGAGGAGATTTAGAAATTCAAAAATTTGGTGTTAAAATTGATATAACTAATGCTTGAGGTGCTACTGCTACTAAAATAGCTGATGTATTAGATAACATTGAATTATACGATGAAACAAATGGTACTACTTATGATTTAGCTACTGTTAATGATGGTACTGATAATAGTTTAACTGAAGCTTTCCAAGATGCTGATTTAAATATATCTGTTCCTGCTGGAGAAATGGTTTTAGCTATTAGAGCTGATACTGTTAATTCTATAACTAATTTTGATCAACTTAAAATAGCTACTTCTGTTAAATCATGAGATTTAACTGCTGCTGGTTGATTATATATAGTTGAAATTGAAGATGATCAAGTTGTATCTGATATAACTCCTGATTCTCTATCTTTCAAAAGTATAGATGGTGCTGAATCTTCAGCAACTGTTACTGTATTACCAATGTCTACTACTAAATCTGCTGTAATTGGTTCAGAAGATATAGAAGCTTTAGAATTTGAAGTTGAAGCTGATGAATCATCTGATTTAAGAGTTACTGAAATAGTTGTAGATGGTTCTGCTGCTACTGCTACTTTTGATAAAACTTTAGTTAGTCAAGTTAAATTATATAGAGAATCAGTTTCTGAATCTAACTTGGTTAAATCTACTTCTGATATTTCTAGTGAAAAAGTAACTTTTGATTCATTAGATGAAGATGTTGAAGCTAATAATAAAGTAAAATTTATTGTTACTGTTTCTTTAGTTGATGATGCTACTAATGCAACAGATGATATTAAATTAGCTTTAGATTCTGATACTACTAATATTAGAGTATCAATGGAAGATGAAGATGCTGATGATGTTGTATTTGCTGGAGTTGCTGATTTAGCATCTGCTAGAGTTATAACAGTTAAAGGTGTATGAACTCTTACTGCTGTAGTTGATAATACTGATACAGAAACAGATCAAGAATCTAATGTATTAGGTAATACTACTTCTTCTTATGTAGCTAGTTATGAATTAACAGCTAATAATGAAGATGTTAAATTAGAAAAAGTTGTTATTACAGCTGATGAAACAACAAATCCTGTTTGATTTGAAAGTGCTGTTTCTGAAATAGTTCTATTTGATGAAGATGGAGATGAAATAGGTAGAGAAAGTGTAACTTCTGATGTTACTACATTTGATACTTTTGATTATGTTGTAGAAGAATGAAGTGAAAATATCTATGTTAAAGTTATTACTAGAAAAATCGGTAAAGATGCTGCAGGACAATTCAATGATATTGGTTATAAATTAGAATTAACTGTTACTGAAGCTGAATGAGATGAATCTGGTAAAGATGTTGTTGTTACTTCTATCAATAGTGATGGTCAAGTTGGTGATTCTAAAGTATTTGCTGTTGTTCCTGTTAGAGTTTCTGCTATCTCTTTTGTAGATTCTTACGGATGAGAAGAAGTTGCTGATAACTTAACAAATGGTGAAAATACAGTTGCAATTATAGCTGTTACTACTGATTCAAGTTCTAACACTAATTCTACTGATGGTTCATCATTAAAAACAGAATTAGAAAATATGGAACTTACTTTTGCTACTGATGCTACTACTTATGATACTGGTACAGATATTGTAAATGGTGATATTACAGCTTTAACTGTAGAAAGAATAGATGGTACTACTTCTGCACAAACTGTTGCTGCAGCTTCTGGTACTGGTTTAGCTGATAATGATAATCTTAATACTACTGGTATTAACTTATTTAAAGGTGTTGCTTTAGGTAGTGATGAAGAAATTGATAATAGTACTACTGCATACTATGTAGTAAAAGCTACTTTCTCTGGATTATCATCTACACTAAATAAATATGTTCAATTAAAATTAGAAAACTTAGATACTGCATCTAATGTAGAATACTCTTCTGATGATTCTGATGATAATGAAACATATAGTGCTACTGATAATATCTTAAAATTAAGATTAGGTACTACATCTATATCTGGTCCTTCTATATCTTCTAATTACTAATAATTAGTTTATATATAGGATTTATCAAAAAATTATTTAATTAGTTTTTAAAACTCTTTCGAAAGAAAGAGTTTTTTTTATTGTTTTTTTTTGAATTTCAATATAATATCACTACCTAATTTTTGATTAATTTAGATTAGGATTTATATATTAAGATATATTTAAAAAATTTATTATTTTAACAATATGAAATAATTTTTTATATATTTCTTAATGTTTTATTTTATAATAGTGTAAAAAGATGAAAAAATTATTTATTTTGTTTTTATCAATATTTATGTTAATTTCATGTAATAAAAGTAATGAACAGTTAGTTAATGTTGATACAAATAACAAAGATATAATTACTAATAATAATCAAGATTCAATAATTACAACTGATTTTTTGACATGATCTTATAATGAGGAATTTCATGAATTGAATTTATCTTGAAAAAATTTAAAACAAGTTCCTAATTTTGAAGATTATTTAACTTGATCATATTTATATAATGTTTGGTCTATTAATTTGCAAAATAATTTGATAGAAGAAGTAGATTTTGAAAAATTTAGTTATTTTCCTAATTTAACAGAAATTAATTTATCTTATAATAATTTAACAGAGCTAAATAACATATCACATTCTTTCTTAAAAAAATTATTTTTACACAAGAATAATATTACAAAGATAAGTTTTGAATGAAAAAATGTTCTAGAAGAGCTAAATCTTTGATATAACGCTTTAATTTCTTTGGAAGGTGTAAATATACCAAATACAGTTAAAAAACTTGAATTACAGCATAATAAATTAGTTGATATTAATTGAGTTTCAGAACTAACTAATTTAGAAGTTCTGAAATTTGAATTTAATGAATTAGATGATACTGATATGAAAGAATTAAAAAATCTAAAAAATTTAAAATCTATAAGTTATTGAAAAAATAATTTATCTGAAGAAATGCAAGCTTGATTTTTACAATTTAATAATACTAAAAAAGAACAAAATTAGATACTATTTTAGTTAAGGAATGTTTGAAAAATATATTATAATATTGATTTTCAATATAGACAACTTAGACACAAAAAGAAAACCTCAATTTATTAAATTGAGGTTTTCTTTTTGTATAAGTAAAAAACAAGTAGACATTGTAGAAAAAAATGAATATAAAAAATGAGCAATAATAGATATAAAAAGAGTAAAATTTATAGCCATTTATTTTAGGGTACCGGTACCCATGAAAT
>CAZJHB010000085.1:3612-5465 GCA_964545685.1 uncultured Candidatus Peribacteria bacterium
GGGTACCGGTACCGTCTAACATTTTCTACTTTTTTTATAAAAATTAAGGTTAATTTAATATCTTTTTCTTATTATAAAAAATGTATATGTAATCTATTTTCATATATTACTTTATTTTTTTAAAAATAATATATGTGAAAATGAAATAGAAGAGAGCCATTTTTATTAAATTCCTATTATCATATTTATAATAGATGATATAACAAAAGTATAATTTTTAATAATTATAGATGTTTTAAAAGGTTTTATGCTTATTTAATTTCTTATTTAAAGGAATTTTGTGATGTTAAAATAGTATCTTATAGTTTTTTACCTAATCATTTTCATCTTATCGTATATAATGTAGACAGTACCGGTACCCATATATCTTATTTTATGAAAAAATTACAATGAGCATATGCTATTTGGCACAGAATTAAGTATCCCTTGGGTACCGGTACCAAATTACCATTTTTTGAATGACGATTTAAGGCAAAATTGATTGATAGTGATAGGTATTTATATAAATGCTTAGCTTATGTAAATTATAATCCTTTAAAGCATTGAATAGTAAATAATATTGATAATTATATGTGGACAAGCTATCATCAAATAGATGAGCATAAAATAAATAAATATATGTCTACAATTTTGGAAGACCTTGAGTATTAATAAGGTACCGGTACCCAAATATGTATCTAAAAATATATAAAAAGTATATATTTAATTTGCGTTTTTATTCTAATTTATTATACTACATTATATATTTAATATTAAAATTATAAATTTATGTCAATACAAAAAGATTGAAA
This sequence comes from uncultured Candidatus Peribacteria bacterium, assembly GCA_964545685.1. Classification (GTDB taxonomy): domain Bacteria; phylum Patescibacteriota; class Gracilibacteria; order BD1-5; family UBA6164; genus CAZJHB01. The sequence goes on from CAZJHB010000085.1 coordinate 4,404, forward strand.
AAAATATTATACTAGTGAGGAGTTGGATAAATTAATTAAAGAAAGTATTTTAAAAAATGCTAAAGAATTAGCTCAATCAATAAAAAATGAATCATCTATAAATAATAATGTAGAATATGTATAAGATAAAATATTCTTATGAATCTTATCTTCAAATTGATAATTTTATTAATTCTTATAAGCAATATTTTAAGAAATTATATCTTGATTCTTGATTATATGATGAAGAAGTAATAATTAAGAATTATTATTATGTTTGAGATAAGCTTTATTTGAAAATTAAAACAAAAATTGAAAATATAATTTGAGAGAAAGTTATTTGAAAGCACTTAAAAGATAAATGAATAGAATACATTGTGATTACAATAAATAGTTTTAGATTATTTATATATTATTCAGAAGATGACAAACGAAAAATTCGATATATAGAGAATATAAAATTTTTTAAAAAATAAATTAATGGATCCTTTTTATTGTTATAGGGATTTTTTTTTATTGATTTAAATCTTAAATATATAAAAAGTATATATTTAATTTGCGTTTTAATTTTAATTCTTTATACTATATTATATATTTAATTATAAAATTATATATAATATGCAAAAACAATTAAAAAAAGAATTAATTAATTATGATTTAAAAGTCGTTGATGACTCATATAATATAACTGAAAAAAATTATAAAACAGTAGTTAATTTTTGAAAAGAATGAATTGGAATTAATGAATTTAACAAATATTTATCATCTATTGAGAATTAATAATCATATATGGTATTAAAATGGATGAAACAATTAAATGAACTTAAAAAAATATCAAAAATAGATTTTGATCTAATTATATTAGATATCTTAGAATAAAAATCATATTTATATGATTTAAAGAAATTACGTTGATATCATAATTTATATAGAGTAAGAGTATGACAATATAGAATTATTTTTAAAAATTTAGATGGAAATATAAAAATATTATCAATATGAAAAAGATGAGATTTTTATAAATCATTATAGACAAAAAATCAAAATTTAATAATTTTGATTTTTTTTGTAACTATACTTTAA
>CAZJHB010000086.1:0-5409 GCA_964545685.1 uncultured Candidatus Peribacteria bacterium
CCTGATAATTGAGAAATAATATTATGAGTTAATAGTGATATTATTGTATGAGATGATATTAATATATATGAAAAATTATGACAATTACCATATATTACTAATATGTCAGCTTTTGAAATAGCATTTGAAAAGCTTTGTGTATATCTTAAAGACTGAAATAGTTTAGATGGTAGTTCTTCACAATGTATAACAGCTTGACGTTTAGATTCTGGAGAAACTTTAAAATTTAGTTCATTTCCATCGTTTATTTCTAATACAGATTCTATTATTTGAAGTTTTGAAGATAATGTACTTGTAACTACAATAAATAATTTAGTGAATGCATATTTTACAGCTAAAGTTAATGTTAGAGTAGTTAAGCCTAGTATTACAACTCTTGGATGATGAACTAGTTTTGTTGAAGATTCTAGTGATATAGCAGATATTAATGAAGTTATGGAAGATGATGATAATTCTAATTTTGTCTGAGTTTGAATCACTGATAATTTATCTAGTGATATAAAAAACATAGATGATGAGGATGTTAAAGATAATGCAAGTGGAGAAATGGATACTAATAATGATACAATTAATTCTAATATTAATGTAGAAAGTGTCTGAACTTCTATTCCTACAACTAGTAATATATCTGATTTTGAAAGTTTTAATTGAATGGATAATGTATTTATTTTGAAGAATAAAAATTTTCAAGTTACATCTTCAACTGATTTTTGAGCTTGAGCTAAAACATATATTATAGAAAATGCTAACTTAATGATTACTTCAAATATTGAATATTGAGAAAATATTGCATTTGTAGTAAAAGGTTGAAATATTAAAATTTCAGATAATGTTACAAATATAAATTGAATTTATATTAGTATAATAAAGGATTGAGTTGGTTGAGAAATTTCTTGATATAATAAAACTGATAAGGTTTTGAATGTTAATTGAGCTTTGTATTGAGATATAACTAATTTAGTGAATAAAAGAATTTATATAGAAGAAGAAGCTTGATATTTAAATGTATGAACAATTGTTAGTTTTGGTTCTTCTGTGTTTAGACAACCAGCACCACTTACTTGACAATTTATTTGAGAATATCTAGATTCAGAAAAAGTTGCTAAATAATAAAAAAGTCTAGAAAAATTTTATTTTTCTAGATTTTTTTTTATACTTAGTGTCTAAAATATTTTAATTACGTATTTTATATGGAAAAAGGGCATATATTCTTTATAATGTGAGTTTCTTGAGCGGGGAAATGAACTTTGATAGAATGATTAAAAAAACAAAATAATGTGAAATTGGATTTTTTAAAATCATATGTTACAAGAGATAAAAGACCATGAGAAATAGAATGAAATATTTATTATTTTATTTCTATGGAAAAATTTAAAAATTCAATAAAAGCTTGAGAATTTTTAGAATATAAATTTGTTCATAATTTAAATTATTATTGAACAAAAAAAGTAGAAATTATAGATGAATGAATTAATAAATGAAAAAAAATTATAAAAGAAATAGATATAGAATGATTAAAAGAAATTTTTTTAAATAATCCACAATTAAAAGAAAATATAACCTCTATTTTTTTAGATATATCAAAAGAAACTTTGGTAAATAGAATAAAAAGTAGATGAGCAATAATGTCAAAAAAAGAGTTAAATAATAGATTAGAAAGTTTTGATAATGAAAAAAAAGAAGCTCAAAAAATTTGTCAATATATTATAAATACAAGTAATCTTAATCCAGAACAAGTATTAGAAAAAGTTTTGAATATAATAAACGAATAATTATTTTAGAATGAAAATACATATAATCACAATATTCCCTGAAAGTTTTAAATCATATTTTGAAAGTTCTATTATCTGAAAAGCAAGGGATAAATGATTATTTAAGCTTGAATTTTATAAATTAAATGATTTTTCAACTGACAATTTTAAAAGAGTTGATGATAAAGCTTATTGAATGCATTGACAAGTTATCAAAGCTAAACCTTTAAGTAAGTCTATAGAATTTATATATCAAAAAGTAAATAAAAAAATTCCTGTTTTATATATGACTCCTAGTTGAGATTTACTTAATCAAGAAAAAGTTGAGAAATATTATGAAAAATTAGATGAATTTATTTTGATTTGTGGACATTATGAAGGAATAGATCAAAGGATAATAGATCTTTATAATATAGAAAAAATTAGTATATGAGAATATGTAATATCAAGCTGAGAATTAGCCGCTACTGTTTTTATAGATAGTTTAGTAAGACATATACCTTGAGTATTATGAAATACTTTATCTTTACAAGAAGATAGTTTCTCTTTAAAATTTTCTAGACAAAAAGAATATCCTGTGTATACTAGACCAGAAATCTTTAAATGAAAGAAAGTTCCTGAAGTATTAATTTCATGAAATCATTTAAAAATAGAAGAGTGGAAAAAAAATAATTTATCTAAATAAATATTGTATATGGATATAAATATAGATTATGATTTGATTGTTTCTTATTTATGGGATAATGTAACATTTGAATTGTTTTTAAAATTTGTAATTGTTTATTTTTTTATAATTTGGATAGCCTTGATTGTTCGGGTTATTAAAGATATTTGAAATAGAACACAAAGTCTTATTCTACAATTTTTATGTGTTTTAATCATTGTTTTTTGAACTCCATTTGGAATAATTATTTATTTGATGGTAAGACCTTCTAAAACTCTTACAGAAAAATATTATGAAGAAATTGAAGATAATCTTGAAGTTGTAAGGAATATTATAGAAGAAAAAAATATGAAAGAAGAAGAAACTCTACATTGTTGTGTTTGTAATTATCCAGTATCTCCAGATTTTAAGTTTTGTCCTAATTGTAGTACTACATTAAAAAAAGAATGTGAAAATTGTAAAAAAATAATTAATATTGCTTGGAAAAATTGTCCATATTGTTGAGTTGAAATAAATAAAGATTATGTAAAAAAACAAATTTTAAAAAAGCCAAAAATGAAAAGTTTTGTTTTAGCTAGAAAGGAAAAGAAAGTTGCTGAAAAAGAAGGTGATAAAGATGTTTTGGTAAATGTAGCTTGAGAGTTTGAAAAAAATAATAAATAAAAAAATAATCCTGAATTTTGCAGGATTATTTTTTTATTTATTATTATAGCAAAAGAGAATTATTCTTCAAAAAAACTATCAATTATTTTTCTATAAGCATGCCTGATTCTTAATTCTTCATAATATTTTGTACCAGGAACATATAATTCTTTTAATTTTTCTAGTACTTCAGGATTTTGATATTGAGTCATTATTTTTTCTATTTCCTTATCTAATTCTTCATTTTTTACTTCAACTTTTTCAAGTTCATTTAATTTGTGAAGAATAAGTTCTCATTGTAATCTTTTTAATGCTGTAGGTTGAACATGTTGTTCTTTGTATTGTTCTTCTGTTAATTTTAAACTTTCTAAGTAATCATTAATTTTATATCAATCTCTAGCTATATTTTGTTTTATTTCTCAAAAAACTTTTTCTATTTGATTTTTTAACATAGAATCACCAAGATCAATTTTTGTGATTTTTAATAATTCATCTATAAGTATATGTTCTTCTTCTAATCTAGCATTTGCTTTTTTAGTTTCTGTAATTTCTTTTTTTATTAATTCTTTAAATCATTCTAAATCCAATTTTTTACCTCTTAATTTTTCAATAAATTCAGGAGTAAATTCTGGTTTTACTGCTTTTTCTATTTTTTTCACTTTTACTTTAAAAGTAGTTTTTTTACCTTTGAATTCATCATTATGATAATCTGCTGGAAATTCAACAGGAAATTCAAGTTCATCTCAAGTTTTTGCTTTTACAATAGATTCTTCAAAACCAGGCACTAATACATTTGATCAAAGAACTATAGGATAATCTCTCATTGTAGTTGATTCAAGTAATTTATCTTCTTCATATCAGTCAGTATCTATAGTAACTTTATCTCACATTTTTGCTCAATAAGTTTTATCTGCTTCTTCAAATTTTGTAAATTTTGTTTCTATTTCTTTTAAAGCTTTTTCAACTTCTTCTTGAGTAGTTGATATTTTTTTCTTTTTTAATTTTATATCTTTATATTTTTTATCTATATCAATTGTAGGAAATACTTCAATTTCAATTTTTATTTTTAAAGGAGATTCAGAAATTATTTCTTTTATTTTTCCTTGAGCAACAGGTAATAATTTTTCTTCTTGTAAAGCTGTTCTATAAATATTATCAATAGCAAAATCAATAGTTAATTTATTAACATGATCTTCTCAATAATTTTTTATAAGTACATGTTCAGGAATTTTAGCTCATTTTCTAAAACCTTTTATATCAGCATTTTTTTCTAAGTGAGCCATAGCTTTTTTCCTACTTTTAGCAACTTCTTCAGCAGATTCTTCAACAGTAAGTTCTACAATAGATTTTGGTAATATTTTCTTTTCAATTTTCATATCAATTTATATTATTATTAAAATATTTTTTTAGTAAAGGGGATTATATGGAAAAACTATAAAATTTCAATTAATTTTATAACCCCTTACCCTCGTACCTCGGGTGTTCCCCTTAAGAAGGGGAAAAATTATTTTTGTTTTCTTCCCCCTACTTATTAAGGAAAGCCTGTCTCGACTTAGCGGGAGGGTTAGGGGGGGAGTTATCTTAATTTACCTCATTTTTTTTCTACTTTTGCAATTATTTTTTCAATCAATTTAGCTTTATCTTTATCATCAAGAGTTTTTTCTAAAGATTGAATAAATATTTTAAAAGTAAGACTTCTTTTTCAAGCTAATTTTTCTTCATTTTCATAAATATCAATAAGATTTACTTTATTTATGATATTTTTATCAGTATTTTGTATAGTTTGATGTATAATATTAGCTTTTACATCTTTATCAACTATAAAGTTAAGGTCAAAATTATTTTCTTGAAAATTTGATACATCTTTTGCTTTTGTTATTTTGTACAAAGCATTTTTAATCAAGTCTACATTTATTTCAAAAAATCAAATTTTATCTTTTATATCAAAATTTTGAGCAACTTGAGGATGTATTTCTCAGATAATTCATACTTTTTTACCTCTTACAATTATTCTAGCTGTTCTTCAAGAATGAGCATATTTAGGACAATTATCTTCATAATCAAACGCAAAATTATCTAATCAAATAGTTTTGAAAAAATTTGTAATAGTATTTTGGATATCATAATAAATAACATCTTTAGTGGAAGTTTGTACTCAAGATAGAGAATAATATTCTTTAATATTATCATCTTTCTTCTCAAAAACTTTTTCTATTTCAAATAATTTTAATTTTTCATATTCTTTTATATTTTTTTCTAAAGATAAAAGTAAATTAGGAATCAAGTTTCATCTTAAATGAGTTATTTCTTCACTTAGAGCATTTTTTAAATCTACTAAATTATCAGTATTAC
>CAZJHB010000087.1:0-5280 GCA_964545685.1 uncultured Candidatus Peribacteria bacterium
CAAATACTTTATTTTCTCAATATGAAAAATTTATATTTTTTATTTGAATATCTCATTTTTCAAAAACAAATTCTTTTTTTTCTTTCTCTTTGATATCTTCTTTTTCTTGAATTTCGTCTAAAAATTCTCCTAATTTTTCTACGTGTACATAGTTATCTCAAAAACTTTTAAGCATATGAACAAATCCATTAATTTGATTTCAAAGTAAAGTTGCAAATCATGTATATAACACAAAATCACTATAACTTGATTTTCACTCAAAAACTAAATATCAAAAATAAAATGCTGTTAATAATATTATCAAATTTATAAAATATTCTGCTCAATCATAACTAAGTCATTGCCAAATTTTTTCAATTTTCTTATATTTATATAATTCAAAATTTTTTTCAAACATTTTATCTATTTCAAGATTTTGTTTATTATTCTGAAAAATTTCAAATTTATTCATTATATGTAATACTATTAATCTATCAATTTCAGTTACTATATTATTTCCTTTTTTTCTCCATTTTAAAGCCTTAGAATAAAATAAAAAAGCCCAAAAAATTGATAATAATAATATTCCTATTCATATTAATGATATTAATAAATTTGATATTCAAATATTTATAAATATTAAAATAATTATAAATATCTTTTCTAATCAAGTTTGAATCAATGCCCAAATCATTGTAATCCAATTTAAAACTCATTTTTGTATTATTGATATTATTCTTCAAGTTCAAATTTTTTCTACTTTATTATTATTTCATTTAAAAAAAATATTTATATTATCTCTATATATACATGAATATAAGTACCAAAAAAGTTTATGATAAGGAGTTCTATAAAAAATTCTTATAAAAAACCATATGGTTATAAGAATAAACCAAATAATTGAATAAAATTTAACTTGTTCCCAATTATTATTTTCTATTGCCCTTGTTATATATTTTAAAAATATTACTATATAAACAGAAACTAAAGCCGTTAAAAAAGATAAAAATACTACAAAAATAGTTAATAATTTTGCATATTTAAATGGATATAAAAAATTTTTTATTTTTTGAAACATAAACGTATTGATTAATAATATCTAATATAACTCCCCCTAAATCCCCCTCCATTGAGGGGGACTTTTTAAACATAAATTATTTTATTTTATTATTTACTTAAAACTATCCTAAAATTCTTCTTACCTTTTCTTATAAGCATAACTTTATCATTTATAAAATCAGCAAAAACATCATGATTAAAATCTGAAATTTTTTGTTCATTTATAAATATAGCTCAAGATTTTACTGCTTCCCTTGCTTGAGTATTTGACTTTGCAAGTCATGAAGTTACAATTGCTTCAAATAAATTTTCTTGATTATATTTAAATCCTCACATCGCATTTTTAAAAGTAACTATTTCCTCATCATCCAAACTCTCTAAAACTTCTACTCTATCTTCTCATCCAAACATAAAACTAGATATTTTTAAAGCCATATCAGCTTCTTTTGCTCAGTGAATTATTTCAACCACTTTATAAGCAAGTAATTTTTGCCCTTCTCTATCTTCTGGTTTTTCCATATGTTTCTTTACTATCTCATCAATTTCTTCTGTTTCAATCAAAGTAAGCATTTTTAAATACTTTGATAAATCTTCATCAGCAGTATTCATAAAATATTGATATATAAAATATGGAGATGTTTTTTTCTTGCTTAAAAACATAGCATTACCTTCTGATTTACCAAACTTTTTACCAGTAGAATCTGTTATCAAAGGCCAAGTAAGGGCATAAGTTTCTGCATCATGTTTTTTTCTAATAAGCTCTGTTCAAGTAACTAAATTCCCCCATTGATCTTGTCATCATATTTGTAAAGTTACTCAATCATCTTTATATAATTTTACAAAATCATAACCTTGTAAAAGCATATATGAAAATTCTGTATAAGATATTGATTTTGTTGGATCTTCTATTCTCTTTTTTACTGTATCTTTACTCATCATTACATTGATTGTAATATATTTCCCTACTTCTCTTAAAAAATCTAAATATCACATTCCTTCATAAAAATCTTTGTTATTTACAAAACTATGTTTATAAGAATTTCATGTAAATTTTTCAAGATTACTAAATATTCAAGATATTTGAGCAGAAATTGCTTTTTGATTATTATCCAAATCTTCCATAGAAAGAAAATTTCTTTCAGCATCTTTTCATCCTGGGTCCCCTATCATTCAAGTAGCACCTCAAGTCAAAGCAATATATTTATTCCCTCTTCTCATCAAATGTACTCAAACCATAAAACCTATAAAATTCCCCAAATGTAGAGAATCAGCTGTTGGATCAAATCCACAATAAAAAGTCCCTTCTCCTTTATCAAATATTTCAAATAATTTTTCATTTGAGATTTGATATAACAAACCTCTATCCTCTAATTCTTGTTTTAATGGTTTCATAAAAATTAACTTTATTAACTAAATTGTTAATAATTTTATAAAAAATTGTTAGTTTGTCTAATTTTTATTAGAAAAAAGTGTAATACTTTTTGTTTGTATTACACTTTTAATATTAGTCCTTTATACATCTAACAGAATAAGCATTCATTTTTTTTGCATGATAACGATAAACCGTTGAGTGTTCCTCATTAACATGTATAGTTTTAGCTTGAGTTGAACTATATTCATCACTAGACCAAAACCCCATACCATCACCACGGAAATCATACTTAAATACTCCATCAACATACCGCATACCTGCTAAAGGTATTTTAAGAGTTTCTACTAATATTCTATCTGGATTATAAGATAAATTTTCTTTCCATCATAATCAATCACATTGCCATCAAGTTGTTGTCGCACTTACATAATCACTACATCATAAATTTTTTAGTAAAATAGTCCATTCTTCTATGCTTGGTAAATGCCGTCAAGCTGGACAAGCTCAATATACGGCACTTCCCCATAAATATAATTTTCACCATATATTATCTATTCAATATGTTGAATTATATGATGATTCTAAAGTATCATATCAAAAACAATCTGTTCATCCTATATTTACTCATAAATAATTATAACATCTTTCAATATTATTATAACTATTATATATTCTTCAAGAGGAAAGTGTTGAATTACATGGTGCCCAAACTTGCGTTATAGGATTTCAAGATAAATCCGTTCAAGATACTGTTATATCCGTTGCTATTTGACAACTTCAATCTACATTTTGCCATGTTAAATTAACTCATCAAGTATCTCACTCTCAACCACTATATCATCCTCCACTCGCAAAAGTACTATATTCAGCAATTTCCAATACTACTACATCTACAAAGTCAACTAACTCTCAAGTGCTTGTTCTTGACAATACATCTGCATAAGATGTGTCATTTGCTAACGAAGATCAACTATAAGCAGTTTGAATTGCTTCAACTAATTCTAATTTTTCTTCATCTGTTGAATTGCTTGTAATTACTCATTCATAAGGTGAAAGAGTTATATCTAATCATCATGTTGATTCTCATGGTATATTATCTCATCATGTTACAACTTGTGATTCTATCAAAGTTTCATCATCTGCAAAATCTACATTTCACCATACGTTTCAATTAATTATACTTGGTGTAGGTATATAAAAACTTGATGTTCTTGCATAAAGTCAATTATAATTACCTTCTACTTTTGCAAAACTAAAATTTGCAGCATTAATTTTTTCAAATAATTGTAGATTTGATAACATATTATTTTCATATAATCCTAATACTTCATATTCTGTTTGACTATTCGATGTTGAATAAATGTATTCCTCTTCTATTAGTGGGTCTGTTGGTTTTTCATTCAAATTTCTTGATAAATTTGTTGAAACTTGTTCTCAAACTGTTCATTGATACCAAATAAGTTCTCATGTATATGAGACTGTATTATAATCATCTGGTTTAGGATATTTTCAAGTATTTAGGGAAAATAATTCTAAAGATTTTTTTATATTAGAAATATCCGATACTCTCTTACTATCTCTCGCCTGAGATGAATATCATTGTAAGCTTATAAATGCTATTGTTCATAGAATTGCTAGTATTGTGATTACAACAATTAATTCAATTAAAGTAAAAGCTTGTTTTGATTTGTTTATCATAGACTTTATATTTTAAAATATAAAATTCTTATTTAATTTTTACTCATACTGTTCCATTTTCATCTACTATATTACATATTTCAAGTGATATTTGGATTTTTACATTAATTATTTTATTAAAAATACTCAAATTGTCTAATTTTATTTAAAAAGATATTTTATTTATCTACAAAATTTTTTGCAAAATAATTTTTTTATTTCATTTAAATCATTTAACTCAATTTTTCATAATTTTCATTTAATAATTCACTTATTAACTGTATATAAATTAAAAGGCTTTAAATATGAATCTACTTTTAAATTATTAATATTACTTTTTTTTAACAGATAATTTCAAAATAAATTATTAATATTTGAAGTAATAGGTATTATTAAAATATCATTTCATAATAATTCCCATAACAAAACTGGTCTTAATTTAAATTTTTCAAAATTTGAAAATGGAAAATTAATTATAAGTATATCTCATTTTTTATACATCTTGTATATCATTCAAAGAATAAACTGTTTCATCTCATTCCCAAACTTTATCTAAAGATGTTTCTATATTTTTATAATATCATTCATCTATATATTCCTCTTCTTCTAAAAATTCTTTTTCCAATCATTTTTGCTTAATAAGCTCAATTGGAATAATCAAAAACTCTTTTTTATTTCTTCTTCAAATACTTGTAATTTTCCTATTATACTTAGTATCATCTAATATTTCTCACATATTAGACCTAAAATATGAAGCTGAATAAGTCATAAGTTTTGTAATAATTAAGTAACTTGTACATATTATAGTTTTTGTACAAAAAAAAGCAATAAAAATTTATATTTTACTATCAAATATTTCAAGTATTTTTATAAAAAATTGTTATTTTGTCTAATTTTTGTTTAAAAAAAAGTGTAATATATATATGTATATATATTTCACTTTTTTAATAATTCAAATTTAAGGACGAATAACAAATCTAGCAGACTTATTACTGTATCCAACCATTTATGATAATTCCATCATTTATTATTACCATGAAAAGTAAAATATTTCATTGACGTTCAATATCTTCATAAAGAAAAATTTCAATCTACTGACCAATGTCATTATTACTATTATCTAATCCTAATTTTTAGCTTAATTATCTCTACATAAACTAGTTCCTTCTATATATGTATCTCAAGATTCACAA
>CAZJHB010000088.1:0-4037 GCA_964545685.1 uncultured Candidatus Peribacteria bacterium
GAAGCACCACCATCGATATCAGCTAAAACTTTAAATTTTTCAGTTTTATTTTCAGTAACTACAAAACCTCCATCAATATTGAAAGTTAAATATTTACCATTAGAATATGCAGTTTCAGCTACAACATTACCTTCATTATCAACTAATTGAAAATTAGATAATTCATCTTCTTCATCAATACTACCATCTCATTTAAATGTAATTGAGTGAGTAATTATATCATAATCAGAACCATTTTCTAATTTAAATTTAAAGATTTCAACTTCGTCATCACCTAAGTTAGGATTAGAAACTGAACCATTAGTATTAACAGTTAATCCAGCAGCATCTACACCACCAACTTTCATTGTATTAGCTACTAAATTATCAAGACCTTCTACTTCAGAAGAAGCATTAACATCTAATAATTGAATAGCAAATTCATCTCAGTTAGCTGTAGCAGAAGCAGCAACATCAACAACGATTGAAAATGTCATAGTTTCTCCAGCCATAACAGTTACTCAACCACTATTTAAATTTAAAGTAGCTTGAGTTTTATTTTCTTCAGAATCGTTTTTACCTTTTGAAACTCTACCTTCATCTGTAAATACAGCTAAAGAAGTAAGAGTAGCATCATCAGATAAACCTTTTCTTTTTACAACTATTGAAGTTATTGTAACATCTTCATTACCAGCAGTAAAATCAAATTTAGCAACTGGTAAACCATTTATAGCTCCAGGAATAGTTGCTTCGTCTGGAGTAGTAGGAGATAAAGTTATTTCTAATACATCATCACCAGAAATAGTAACAGTAGTATCTTCATCGTCCATATCTTCATCATCTTCAGTAGTAGTATCTTCATCATCCATATCTTCATCATCACCACCAAGTAATTCACCAAGTAATTCACCTAATAGATCTTCTTCATCTTCTTCGTCATCCATAGCGTTAGCACCTACTTCAAATACGAAACCTCTAGTAGCAGCTGTATCGTAGTTAGAAAAAGAAGAAATAATTCCTTTTTCTACAGCAAATGCAACAACTTGTTCTTGCCAAGTAGTTGATAAAGCATCATTATATTCATATTCAGAACCATAAGCAGCTTTTACCATCATACCAACAGCTTCAGCTTTTGATATGTTAGCTTCTGGTCTAAATGTATCGTTAGAAGCAATTAAACCTTCATTGTATAAAGCTTCTATTGAGTAACAAGCCCAATTATTTGGAACCATTTTAGAAACGTCTGCAAATACATTATTACAAACAGTAGTTTTTTCTAAACCAGCAACTCATCTAGCAACAGCAGCTATTTCTTGTCTTAATACTTGTTGATCAAGAGCATATCCAGCAGCGTCATCTTGAGTAACGATTATACCTTCAGCAGCTAGTGCGTTTGCAGCTTCTAACTGAGCTGTACTGTATGCATTAACTCCAACAGAAAAATATCCTGAAACAAGAGCTAATAAAGCAACAGTAGCAGTAGCTTTTCTTAATAATTTCATAAATTATAAGATTAAATAAATAAAATGTTAAAACTCAAATATATTGTTAAGTTGTTTTTCAAAGTTTTGACTATCATATTTTGTGATATTATTTCTAATATTCAATTTTAAATTATTATAAAGATTAAAATCATTCAAAATTAATTTTGTTTTTTCTATAAAATCATTTTCAGATTTTACACAAAATCAATTATTTGAATTTATTATTATTTCTTCATAACCATTATCAAAACAAATTACAGGAACTCATAAAGATAAAGCTTCTAGTTTTACGATTCAAAAAGAATCATTCTTAGATGGAAACAAAAATATTTTAGATATGTTTAAGTTTTTAATGATTTGCTTTTTTACCAAACTTCACAAAAACTTCACATTATTATCTTTTATATATTTTAACTTAAATTTATCTACATCTTCTCAATCTCCTCAAATCCATAATTGTAAATCTGAGAAAGAATCCTTTAATGATTCATAAGTTTTGAAAAGTATATCTAAATTCTTGTCAGGTGTCCATCTAGAGTAAGAAAATAAAATATTTTCTTTTTTATCAATATTAGTTCTACAATGCAAAAATTCTTCATCCAAAACAGGATTTAAAACTTCTGAATTGATTGTCCATATTTTGTCAATAATACTTTTTAAGTATTGACTATTAGAAACTACTTTGTCAACTTTTGAAATGAAAATTTTTTCAATATATCGTTTTAACTTAATATAAAGATTTGCATTTTTACTATAATACCAAGGATAATGATGATTCCACCATACAAGCTTAGCCTTTGAAAAAAATAATAATTTTGATAAAACTCATACAAAATGCATAGGAGAATTTCAAATTACTATATAGTCTACCCTTCTTATATTATAAGCAATTACCAGTAAACTAAAAAATTTTAAAATACTGCTTCTAGAATAATAACTTTTTATAAGAAAATTAATTTTTTCATCTGAAAAAACTAGTTTATCATAAGATAAAGTATAAAATACAAGTTCATTATTATTTTTCTTTAATATATTAGATAAATATATCATCATTTTTACAGCTCCTCACATATTATTAACATAAGGATGTAAAACAGCTATTTTCTTATTATGTGGTATCATGAATTATTTTGGAAATAGTAAAATACAAGGTTAAAGCCTTAACCCAAAAGTTATATATAACTCTGGGAATCCAATACTCAATGTATTTTATTGAATACTAAATCCCCAAAGCTATTTGTGACTTAGGGGTTAAATGCAAAAGTTAATTTTTACAAATAAATTAATATCTATAAAAACTAAAAAAATTTTTATTTTTTTTGTTTGTCGGAATATTTTAAAGACCAATATATTACAAGCTTAATAATAATACTTTTTTTACATAAAGTCAAACATCCTCAAGCATTATTCACACATTCTTCACATAAAAAATTTTATTATTCTTTAGTTATTTCCTATATAAAAGTATTTTTTAAAAATAATTAATAAAATCTTCACAATGTGAAGATTTTATTAATTGTCTAATAGAGTATTTTAGACTCTATTATTAAATAATGTCTATTAAAAAGGTACCGGTACCCAAAAATTTCGCTTTTAAAAAGGATTTTTTTGGGTACCGGTACCGTCTAACTTATACTATTTATTACTGATAGTATCTGCTAAGCTCATTATTGGTTGCATAATTCACATAGCTATAAATCATACAATTAATGCTAAAGTAACAATAATAAATGGTTCTAATAATTTATTTAAAACAGAAATTGTATTGTCTACTTGTTCATCATAAAAATCTGCCACTTTTGTAATTGTTTGATCTAAATTAGCTGTTTCTTCTCAAACTTGAATCATTTGAACCATCATTTCAGGAAAAAACTTATCTCACTCTAAAGATTCCCACATTTTTATTCATTTCTTAACATCTTCATTTAATAATAATATTCTTTGTTTATAAGCTTCATTTCAAACAGCTTCTGCTGTAATCTTTAAAGATTCTATAATAGAAACTCATGAAGATATTAATCAAGCAAATACTCTAGAAAACTTAGATAATACTAATTTTTTATTAATACCTCAAAAAATAGGTATTTTTAATATTAATTCATCATATATATACCTTCAATTAAGTGTTCTTTTCCATATTTTTATTCATATAAACATTCATAAAAAAACAAAAAATAAAATAAACCAATAATTAACAAAAAAATCAGATACTCAAATTAAGATTTTTGTAGAAATTGGTAAACCTTCTTTTCAAGAAAAAATCTCTAATAATCTTGGTACAACTACTATCATCATTACTAATACAACTCAAACTACTACCACCATAATAAAAAGAGGATACATCATTGCTCATTTTATTTTTCAACTAATAGATTCAACTTTTTCTATTTGATCAGCTAAATCTACTAATACTTTATTTAATAATCATGTCTTTTCTCAAGATTTTATTATTCATATTTCAGCGTCAGTAAAACTATTTGGATACATTTCCATACATTCAGATAAATTTTTACCTGATGCAATTTCTTCACGAAATCTTCACAATATTTTCTTGACAATAGGATTTTTCTCTTG
>CAZJHB010000088.1:4137-5241 GCA_964545685.1 uncultured Candidatus Peribacteria bacterium
GTTCAAGTTAAAATCATTTCTTTTACTCAAGGAGTTATTTCTAATACTTCATATAATCAAACTCTTCCTTTATATCAATTATTATCACATTTATCACATCATACTGGTTTATAAAAAACAGGTTTAGATAACTTATCCCCTAATCTATTTTTTAATTCTTGTTTATCTGTAATATTTATAGCATTTTTTATTTTATCTAAAGTTTCTTGTCAAATCTCATGAGTAGTCATTTGTTTTTTACAACTACATAATCTTTTTACTAATCTTTGGGCAATTATACAATTAACAGAAGCTGGAATCAAAAATGCTTGTACTCACATATTAAGTATTCTAGTTATTGTTTCTGATGCATTATTCGTGTGAATTGTAGATAATACTAAATGTCAAGTTAATGATGCTTCAACAGCTATATCAACTGTTTCTTTATCTCTCATTTCTCATACCATAATTATATCTGGATCTTGTCTTAAAGCTGTTCTTAATCAATAAGCAAAAGTATATCAAATATTTGGTTTTACTTGAGATTGATTAATTCAATCAACTTGATTTTCAACTGGATCTTCTAATGTCATAATATTTACATCTGTCTTATTTAACTTTGTTAATGCTGAATAAAGTGTTGTTGATTTACCTGATCAAGTAGGTCAAGAAGTTAATATTATTCCATTAGGTAAAGAAATAGATTCATTAACTAAATCAAGATTTCTTCATTCTATTCATAATTGAGTTAAATCAGGTATTTTTTTAGATTTATCAACAATTCTCATTACTATTTTTTCTCAATGTACTGTAGGTAAAGTAGATACTCTCAAATCTAATGATTTTCATTCTATAATTTTACTTATTCTTCAATCTTGAGGAATTCTTGATTCATCAATTTTTAATTCAGATAATATTTTAAATCTAGCTACTATTCAATCATGTAAAAAATTTTGATATTCAAGTATTTCTCTTAATTCACCATCAAGTCTAAATCTTAATCTAACATAAGAACTAAGAGGTTCAATATGAATATCTGAAGAACTTCACAAAACAGCAGATAAAATTATAATGTCACATATTTCTTGAATATTATCTCATTTATATACTAAATCTTTTAATTTT
>CAZJHB010000089.1:0-5202 GCA_964545685.1 uncultured Candidatus Peribacteria bacterium
TAGCAAATACCTTAGAAAAATATAAAGATAAAGTAGTTATAGCTACTAGGTGAGACAACAAAGATATTCCTTTATGTATTTATAATAATCTACAACATGGTGCTACAGAATGGATATTTCACGATAATATAATTAGAAGTTTTAAAATTCAATATGATAATTATTTAATAAATAATAAATGTGAAAATGATTTTTTTGAATGAAATAACACTATTTATAGTTTTCCTATAGAAGTATATAAAAAATATATATCAATAAATAAAATCAGAGAAAAAAAATACATGCCAACATTTGAAAAGTATATTAATAATGAAATATCAAATTGAAATAACATTTTTTATTCAAGATTTTTTCATAATAAAGAAAATAATTGAGATACAATATGATTTAAAAGTTACTCTTTAATAGATATTTTAAATTGAGAAAATATTGATTTAAAAAATAAAATTGTATTACTTTGAGAAGTTGGTACCTTATTTCATGATAAAAATGTTTCTCCTATTAGTTTTGATAGAGAAATGAGCTGAGTAGAATTTCATGCAAATTGAATTGCTACTCTACTTCAATGAATATATCATGAAGTATGAGCAAAAGATTGACTTTTTCCTCTATTACATAAAATTAATACAAAATATATAATAATAATATTAATTATCACAACATTATTATTAAATTATATTGTAATAAAATTTAATACTTATTTTAGCTTATTTTTTACTTTAATATTATTCCTAATACATGTAATTCTTTGAATTGAATTATTTATACAGTTTTGATATATATATCCCATTTTCTTTTTTATATATACATTACTTATAACGTATCTTATTAGCTATTTTTATAAATATTTTTCAGTTAATAAACAAAAAATATATATCAAAAAAAGTTTTTGATTGTTTGTAGATCCTGAAATTGTAAATATTATATCAAAAGATCCATCAAAACTTAAATTAAAATGAAAAAAAGATTATCTAACATTATTTTTTTCAGATATTGCAAATTTTACTGAAATAAGTGAAAATATGCAAGCAGAAAAATTATTCACATTTCTAAATGAATATTTTAATATTATGACAAAAATCTTAACAAAAAATAAATGAACTCTTGATAAATATATATGAGATTCAGTAATGTGATTTTTTAATGCACCTCTTAAAATAGATTATCCAGAATTCATGGCATGTAAAACTGCTATTGAACAACAAAAAGCTATAAAAATATTAAATATAAAATGGTCAAAAATTATAAATCAAGATTTAAATGTCAGAATATGAATACATTCTGGAACTGTTATTCATGGTAATTTATGATCAAAAGATAATAGAATAAATTATACTGTTATTTGAGATAATGTAAATTTAGCTTCAAGATTAGAATGAATAAATAAAATATATTGAACAAATATTATTATCTCAAATAGTGTATATAATGTTATAAAAAAAGATTTTGTAACTAGAGAACTAGATACTATCACAGTAAAATGAAAATCACAAAAAACAAAAATATATGAACTTATTTCACCAAAAAGTAAAAATGTAATTGATAGTAAAATATTAAAAAATTATAAAAATTGACTAAATTTTTATTATGAAGCTAATTATGAAAAAGCAATAATTGAATTTCAAAAAAACAAAAACGATTCACCTAGTATAACTTTGTTAAATAGATGCAAACTTGCAAAAGATTGAAAAATAACAATAGAAAATTGACTATATAAAATAACTCAAAAATAAAAATTATGAATAATTATTCTTTAAAAATAAAATCAGATTGGAAAAATATATTATCTGAAGAAATAGAAAAAGAATATTTTAAAAATATCTTAAAATATTTAAAACAAGAATTAAATAAATGAAAAACTATTTACCCACCTATAGAGAAAATATTTAATGCTCTAAATTATACTTCTTTTGATGATATAAAAGTAGTAATTATAGGGCAGGACCCATATCATTGAGTTTGACAAGCTCATTGACTTTGTTTTTCTGTTCCAGATTGAATTAATACACCACCAAGTTTGAAAAATATTTTTAAAGAAATAAATAATGATTTATGATTGAAAATAAACACAAATAATTGAAATTTAAAAAAATGGACATGAGAATGAATATTACTTTTAAATACTATTTTATCTGTTGAATCTTCAAAACCAGCAAGTCATAGTAAAATTTGATGGGATACTTTTACAGATAATATAATAAAAACTATTTCTAATAAAAAAGAATGAATTATATTTTTACTATGGTGAAATTTCGCAAGAAACAAAAAAAATATTATAGACACAAAAAAACATTATATTTTAGAAGCTAGTCATCCATCTCCATTTTCCGCTTATAATTGATTTTTTTGATGTGGACATTTTAGACAAACAAATGAAATTTTAAAAAAACTAGGTAAAGATGAAATTGATTGGAGTTTATAATTTAAGTTTTATAAATTATAAACTATTTAAAAATTCTTCTGTCTTTCTTGAATAACTAATTCAAATAAAGGGGATTTCATAAACTTGTGACAAAATCATAGAATGTAATCTCATAGATAAACATAAATCTATCTTTTGCTTTTTATAATATAAATAAGTTTCATAAATATCTTGTGTAATATAAACTCATTTTTTATTAGCAAATTTAGTTAAAAAAAGATAATCATTAGATTTTGTATCTGAAGAATGAAAACTATGTACAAGTAAAATAACTTCTCAACTATTTTGTAAAATATAATTAATTATTTCATTAATTTTTCATTCTTCCAATTTTTTATTTAATTTTTGATTTTTATTAAAAAAATATCAACTTCTAAAAGAAATTCATACTTTTTTTCATGCAAAATTAAAACTTCTTAAATTTTTTACTCAAAATTTATATGAATCAATCTTTCAAATCAATACTTTTTTCTTATGTAAAATTTTATTATCATGCAAAACAGGATCATTAACTATTTTTGACTTTATATTTAAACTTTTTAATAAATCATGACTATATTGATCTCTTACAGTTATATTATAAGCTTTTTTAAATATATGTTTTACTTTTTTTAAATTTTTTTTATTGTTTATGGAAATTCATACTGCAAAAAATTCAAACTTTTTTCTTAATAAAGAAAATATTTTGGTTCTAATTAACCATTGATTTAATGGATTATTATTTTCTTTTATTTCATTATCATAAATAATTCATCATCATCATATTATTATTAAATCACTTTTTCTTGTAATTTTAATAAATTTAATAATATTTTTAAAATTCTTTGAAATATTTTTTATTTGTCTAATTCAAATTGGACAATATTCAATATATTCAATATTTTTTTGCTTAAAAAAAGGATTTTTATAATCATAAGAAAAAACATAAAAATGAACATTTGTAGAATATTTTTGTTCTAATAATTTTATTTCATTTTGTAAAATTAATTCATCTCAAAGATTTTGTGCTCAAATTGAAGCAAAAATAGCAATTTTCATATATTACATATAAATTATAATTTTTATTATTATAATAAATATTAAAGGAAAATAAAGTTTTTTATTCACCTTTCTTCCTAAAACTCAAAGCTTCCAAAATATGTTCTTTTTTAATATCTTGGTCTAAATTTAAATCTGCAATAGTCCTTGATAATTTTAATATTCTAAAATAAGCTCTAGCAGATAAATTTAAATTATTGACAGCTTGTTTTAGAATAGAATCACTTTCTTTATCTAAATAACAAAACTTATTAATTTCTTTTGTGGACATTTCACTATTAAAACTTAAATTTGAATTTTTAAATCTTTCAATTTGAATTTTTCTTGCCTTTTCTACTCTTTTTTTTATTTCATAAGAAGATTCACTATCACTATAATCTTCTCAAACTTTAAGTTTGTCAATATTTACTTTTGGAACTTCTATAAAAATATCTACTCTATCAATAAGAGGTCAAGATAATTTTGATCTATAATTCTCTACTTGTCTACTTGAACAAATACATTCTTTATCAGAATCAGTTAAATATCAACATGGACAAGGATTCATAGCTCATACTAATATAAAAGAGGCTGGATAAGTATAAGTAGCATTAATTCTATTAATAGTAATATTTCAATCTTCCAAAGGTTGCCTTAAAACTTCCAAAACAGATTTTTCAAATTCTAAAATTTCATCTAAAAATAAAACTCATTTATGAGCAAGTGAAATTTCTCAAGGTCTAGCTGACCTTCATCATCAAACAATACTAACACTAGATGCAGTATGATGAATTGTTCTAAAAGGTCTTTTAGATACAATTGGATTATTTTCACTTAATAATCATGAAATACTATAAATTTTTGAAACTTCAATTGCTTCTTCAATTGTCAAATCTGGTAAAATACTAGCAAAAGATTTTGATAACATTGTCTTTCATGATCAAGGAGGTCAATCCATAATAATATTATGTCCACCTGAAGCAGCTATTTCTAAAGCCCTTTTAGCATATTCTTGTCACAAGACATATTTAAAATCATATTTATTGTCTAATATAAAATTATTTTTTAATTGTTCATATTTTTTAAAATCTAAAGTTTCAACTATTTTTAAATCTATCTCTCTATTTAACATATTTACAACTTCTGATAAATTTTTTATTCAAATAACATCTATTCATGGAATAATAGAAGCTTCTAAAGCATTATCTTTTGGTACAAAAATTCTTTTAAATCATTTCTCTTTTGCTCATATAGTAGTTGGTAAAATACTAGAAACTTTTCTTAATTTTCAATCTAAAGATAATTCACCTATAAAAATAGAATCCTTTACTAATTCATCACATATATATCATCAATTTATAAGAATTCAAATAGCTATAGGAAAATCAAAACTAGGTCATGATTTTCTAATATCAGCAGGAGCAAGATTTACTGTAATTCTACTCATAGGCAACCTATTTTTACTTGATTTTAATGCAGATTTTATCCTTTCCTTACTTTCTTGAACTCACTGATCTGCAAGTCATACAATTACAAAGCTTGGTAAACCATTATTTATATCAATTTCAACCTCTATTAACTCAGTATTTAAACCATTAACAGCAATTGAATTTATTTTTGATATCATAATTAAATATAGTTATATTATAAATATATACAGAATATATTATAATAATATATATTTTTATTTTTTGTCAAAATTTTTTGGACAATTTTTTATTTGACTTTTTTTCATTTTTCTTTATGCTTTAGTTCAGTATTAT
>CAZJHB010000090.1:0-5195 GCA_964545685.1 uncultured Candidatus Peribacteria bacterium
ATTTTTTCCATTTGATTTATTTTCCAAAAACTTATAATAATAAGTAACTTAATCTTAATAGAATCATTATGAAAAAAGAATGTTTACTATATAAGAAATTAAATGATAATCTAGTTCAATGCACTTGTTGCAGTCATTATTGTGTTATTAAAAATTTAGAAGCTTGATTTTTGCTTAAATGAGGATTATACAAATATATAATCCTCATTTATTTAAAAACTGGGTAGCTGTGAGTAATGAAGTTGAAAATTTGTTTATTGCTATATAATTTTAACTAAATTATCTTCTCCAATAGAGGTCAATCTATTGAAGAAGAGTTGTTTAGTCAATATTTTTTATTTAAATATTTCTTTTAAAATAGGTAAAATTTCATTTTTCCATACTGTATGATTAAATTGTATCATCATAGTATTATTTTTAAATGTCTTAACTTCCTTGCTTTTAAAAGAATTTTCAAAATATTTAGGAAATATTTTTTCTAAATTTATTTTATTTAAATATTCTTTTGTTATAAAAAGAGTATATACTTTTCCATCCTTTTTTGTAATTAGTCCTTCATTTGAGATAAAAATTGCTATTTTTGTTTTTTTATTTAATAATTTAAGATAGTCACTATAAGAGTCACCTTCACGGAATTTTATAACTTTAATTCCTGGTATAGGTTCTCTTCCTTTATTGACTCTATCTTTAGCTATAGTTTTTATTGTTGCAATTGTAAATCCATCTCTTTCAATACCCTCCATAGCTGAAAAAAAACTATAAATTATACTTGAAACATATTTTTCATCAGTTTGTAATTCTTCTATTATCCTTTTTAAAACAAAAGCTTTAATAGATAATTTTTTCTCAGATTCTTTATTTATTAATATTTGTATATCATCTTCTAATTCTTTGTATCCTATTCCTAATGCTTTTATAGAATTTAGTATCCCAATTAAGGATTTATTAACAATAATTATATCAAAATTCTTTACTTCATAGTTTTCTTTAGTAATTACTTCGATGTTAAATTTTTTTAATTGTTTAATATTTTCTTTAGTTGGGGGGGATAAGAATAAAATTTTCTTTATCTTTTTTCCTATTCCTATTCCTATTCCTGTTTTTTTAATTGTTATTCTATCAAGCAATTTTTGGTCTATAGTATTTTTCATAATTACTTTTTTGCCAATAACATTAAAAATAAAAGTCATAATTTTCTCCTTTTAAAAAAAATGATTTTTTGTATAGGTAAAATCTTACCTTCTTCCTCAAAATAAGGAAGTTTCTAATACTCTAATAAAATTTTTATATTACAACCTCCTATATAATAATAGGGAACATAATATACTCAATCAAAAGTAACTATTTAGAAAATTGACTAATTCTTCCTAGTAATTTTTTCATTTTTTATTTGATTTTAATACTAATTTATAAAGTATTAGAAACTTCCTTATTTTGATTTTATGTTAAAGAGCATTAAGTGTTAAACTTATTTTGTTTTTATATTTTGATTTCTGAAAATTTTTAAATTAAGGAGGTTTTAATTTTTTAATTAAAAAAAAATCAGAACTATTTAGTTCTGATTTGTGTATTAAATAATTCTTTTTCTTTTTAATTTTTAGATAATTTTTAGATATAAAAAAAACTGATTTATATATCAGTTTTTTTGAGAAAAATAATTTATTTTTTTGTTTGAATTTTTTTAAGAAGATTTTTATAAAAGTATTTTTATGCATATAAATTTTTATGTGTCAATTTTTATCGGCACACATTATATAAAATAAAATTTATTTGTCAAAAAGTTTTTTGATTTTTGTAATTTTCATAATTAAAATGGGCTTAATCTAAATTAAAAAATATTTGACTTCAATACAAAAAAACATATATTATATCAATATTTACTGATATAATATATATTGATATGAATAAATGTCCATGTGTAAATATAAAAGGGATAATTCCTTTTTTAAAATCTATTTCTGATGAAAATAGGCTTAAAATTTTATGTTTTTTAAAGGGGGGAGAAAAGTGTGTTTGTGAAATTGTTGAATTTATGGAACTTCCTCAAAATCTTATATCTCATCATCTTAAAAAATTAAAAGATGAAAATATTGTTATATCTAGAAAACAGTGACTAAATGTTATATATTCTATTAATCGTAAAGATGTAAATAAATATTTAGAAAATTTTAACAACTTATTTAATTAATAAAAAATATTATGGAAATTAAAATTTTATGAACTGGTTGTCCAAATTGTATTAGATTAGAAGAAAATGTTAAGAGTGCTTTAGAAAAAACTTGAAAAAAAGCAGATGTAAAAAAAATTACAGATATAACAGATATTATGACTTATTGAGTAATGTCAGTTCCATGACTAGTTATAGATAATAAAGTTATAAGTAGTTGAAAAGTAAATAGTATAGATGAAATAGTAGAAATGTTAAACTGATGAAATTCAAGTGATAAATGAGAAAAAAAATGAGGATGTTGTTTTTGTGGTTAATGTTAAGGAACATCAAAAAATTTATTATTTTGTCAAAATTAAATAGTTTTTTAGATGTTCTTTAAATATAATTTATATAATTAAATAATTTAAAATATGAATAATTTTAAAAATGCAATAATTTTTATCCTAGTTTGAATAATATGATGATTTTGATATTTATTATTTAATAAAAAAAATGAATTAAGTGCTAATAATGAAAATTCAATTAAAGTTAATAATCAAAATGTAAGTGAAAACAATAAAATACGTCCTGATAAAATTGAAATAATTGAATTTCACAATACTCAAAGATGTACAAGTTGTTTAAAAGCTGAAGAATTAATACAAAAGACTATCAATACAAAATTTAGTGAAGAAGTAAATAATTGATTAATATCTTTTACTGATATTAATATTGATCTACCTGAAAATAAGGATATATCAAATAAATTCAAGGCATGAGGATTAAGTATAGCAATAAATACAATCACTAATTGAATTGATAATATTGAATTTGATACGAATAGTTGGACTCTATTATCAAATGAAGAAAAATATATTTCTTATTTTGAAAAAAAAATAAATAATTTATTAAATAAGTAATAATATATAATGATTGAATTTCTTAATATTCTTATTGATACTTATGATTTTGCCTTACTTACAGCTTTTTTAATTTGAATAATGACATCTCTTAGTCCTTGTCCATTAGCAACTAATATTACAGCTATTGCATATATTTCAAAAGATATAAAAAATCCAAAAATAAGTATGATTCATTGACTGTATTATACTCTTTGAAGAGCTGTAAGTTATACTTTTATAGCAAGTTTAATTTATTATTGATTTTCATCATTTGAAGTTTGAAGAATTTTTCAATGATGGGGGGATAAGGTTTTATGATTTTTTCTTATATTTATATGATTAGTAATGTTAAATGTTATAAAAATAAATATTTTTAAAGGATCAAAAAAAATTGAAAAGATAAAATTATATTTATCTAATAAATGATATATTTGAACTTTTTTTCTTTGAGTATTATTTGCTTTGGCATTTTGTCCTTATAGTTGAGTTATGTATTTTGGAATATTAATACCATTAGTATTAAAATCAAATTCATGACTTATTCTTCCATCTATTTTTGCATTATGAACTAGTATCCCTGTATTATTTTTTGTTTTTATTCTTACTTTTTGAACATCAAAACTATCCAAATATTTTAATAATATTTGAAAAATAGAAAAATATATAAGATATATCATTGCTTTTATTTTTATAATTGTATGAATATATTATTTACAATTTACTCTTCAATTTTTATTAAATTATTATTAAATTTTGCAACTATACAAACATACTTCTTAATATAAAAACATGGATATTTTTTACCCTATACATATATTCGCTGACTTTTTAACTTATGATATTTTTAATTTAATTAAAGAAAGTCATTTAGCTGAATCTGTAAATTTCTTTATTTATGATACTATAAAAATAGTTATATTATTACTTGTAATAACTCAAGTAATGAGTTTTGTAAATGTTATTTTTCCAGTTGAAAAAATAAGAAATTTTTTAGCTACAAAAAAATTATATTGATTAGAATACTTTTTTGCTTCATTTTTTTGAGCTATTACTCCTTTTTGTAGTTGTAGTTCAATTCCTCTTTTTATATGATTTTTAAAATGATGAATTCCTCTTTGAATAACTTTTTCTTTTTTAATAACTTCGCCACTTGTTAATGAAGTTGCAATTGCTGTATTTTTATGAGTATTTTGAATAAAAGTTACTGCAATTTATGTGTTTTCATGAATAGTATTATGAATGTTATGATGATATATTATTTGAAAATTAAATATGGAAAAATATGTTGCAGATTTTATTTGGAATACAAAAGTTAATAATATACAAATAGAAGAAAAGAAAAAAACTTGGAAACAAATATGGAAAGAATCATCTAAAGAGTGAATAGATATTACAAAAAAAATAATTTTATATGTTATTATTTGAGTTTGAATTGGTGCTTTGATTCATTGATATGTTCCTGAGTGATTTTTTAGTACTTATATAACTGCTGACAATCCTTTTGCAGTTCCAATATCAGTTATATTATGAATTCCTATGTATGCTAATGCTACAAGTATTATACCAATTATGGAATCATTGGTTGATAAATGAGTACCTCTTTGAACTTGACTTGCTTTTATGATGGCTGTTGTATGACTTAGTCTTCCTGAATTTCTTATTCTTAAAAAAGTTATGAAATTAAGGTTATTATTAACTTTTTTTGGTTTAATAGGATTTTTTATAATATTACTCGGTTATTTTTTTAATATTGTTTTGTAATCTCAATAAATAAAAAATTATATTTGATAAATTTAATATAATATTTAATTCTAAAGAAGCTGTACTATTTTTATTTTTTTAAAATAATTATGTTATGTTTATAATGGTAAGAAAGAAAATATCAATATTGTCGTGTGTTGGATGTTGACAATAGTAAAATATATTTTATTATATTAAATAATATAATCTCAATAGTAAGTCTCAGTTCAATTCTACTAGAGGGTTATTTTAAATTTTTTTCCACCAAAATTTAGGTTAAGCTAATTCATTTGAAAAATAATATATATTTATTATACTTAAATAAATAAAAAATAATTAATTAACTATCATGATTCAAGCAACAAATAATAACTTCATTTCAGAAAAAAAATTACAAATTCTTA
>CAZJHB010000091.1:0-5161 GCA_964545685.1 uncultured Candidatus Peribacteria bacterium
AGCTCTGAATGGAAAATACAAAATTCATCATCTGCAAAATTACTTAATTGTTCTAATCTTGAAATTTGACCAAGTTGTAAAGAAGGTGATAGTGTAACTAATATTACTGATAAAAATTTTAATGTAAAAGATTTATGTAATGATAATATAGAGCAAAATATTGATAATTATAATATTAACATATTAGATTCAGGGCTACAATTATGAGTTATTAAAAATAGAGAAAATGAATTTGCAGAATTTAAAACTTTAAAATATGAGTCTGTAGATGAAGATAATAAAACTATTAATATTTTATTAGATTTAACATTATTTGATTTAGATAGTGAAGTATTAGAAAATTGAGTAGTTGATAGTAGAAAAGATATTCTTAGTGATATTTTAAAAGAAGGATTAGAAGGATTTACAACAAAAAATTGAGAAAATGTTTCATGATATAGTTTAAAAGATTGAGATGAAATTAATTTATATTTTTTGGGTTGATATAACAAAAAACCTTATCTTAAAAAACAAGATTTTATTTATAGTGATAACATTAAAACTGAATCAGAATTAAAATATTTTTGTTATGTAGAAAATGGGATGATGAAAATTGCATATAAATATAATGAAAATGAGATAGAAGAAGATTCAACTAATATTGTTGATGAGATTTTAAATAGTTATCAAACATTATATGATCAAAAAGAATATAGTTATTGAACATATTTAATAAGTTCAATAAATAATTATGATAAGTTTTTAAATGAAGAGTGATCTATAAATATTATAATTTCTGATATGTTTTTTAATTTGGATGATGAAAACAAAGAAATATTTTGAGTTGATGATAATGGTGAAGCAAATAGTGTTGATTTTAATAAAGAGAATATTAAATATTTAAGTCAAGAATATCAAGATACTAATTTTTACAAGATATATAACGAAAAAATTGCAAATAGTTTTAATTATAAATGTAAAAATAATGAAACTTTATACATATTATGAACAAATTTAGCATGAGCATGAAATATAGAAAATATGAGAAATTATTTTGAAGAAAAATTATTTTCAAATTGTAATGTTAGTTTTAATTATTAATTCATATATATTATTATGAAATATGATATAGAAAGTGTAAAAAATGATATAATTACTTCTTATTCAAGATTTATTAAAAATTTTTATAAAGAACATTGAGAAACATCATCATCTCAAAAAAGATTGTCTGATGAACTTTTTGAAAGAGAATTTTGAAATGAAATTGATACTTATAATAAAAAAACTCATCAATTTGATAAAAAAATGGGTTTAATACATTTATGATTACAAGATTTAGAAGATAAAAAATTAGCAGAAAAAGAAAGTCTTGAAAATATTTTAAAAAATGTAAAGAAGAATTTAGAATTATTAAAACATGATAGAGATGTTTTTGAGGATATTAAACATGATTTAAAAGAATATAGAAATGTTATTTCAAATTTTAAAGATAGATTTGCAAGTAGTAAAACAAAATTAAATGATTTAATTAATCAAGTATCAAAATATGAAATAGAAGCAAAAGATGAAATTCATGAAATACTTGATAAAATAAAACATGATTTAAAAGATTTTTTAAATGAAGAACATAATAAAATTATCAAATTTGTAGAAGAAAAATGAAAAGATATTATAGCTGATAAATATAATATTGAGAAATTAAAAATAGAAGATAATAGAAATAAATTATTTAATTTTGATTTTTCTAATTTTTTAAAATATTTATTACTTATTTTTTGTACATGATTTATAATTTGGCTTGATTTTTATTTGATACAAGATGTTATAATTAAATCTTTTTGAACAGAAAGTTTTACATGGTCTTGAACTCAATCATATAAAAATATAATTGAAAATATTTTACCATTAATTCCTACTGGTATATTAATTCTTGTTGAATTTTGGATAATAAAATATTTACCAAATCATAAAACATTACATAAAGTAACTCATGCGGTAGCTTTTTTAGTTTTGCTTTTAATTATATTATCAACAATATTTAATATTAATAGTGTTATAATGTATCTAGCTTGAGATGAAGGGATTGCTAGTTGAAGTAATTGGTGGTTTAATGTTGAATTTCAAGTTTGGGAAATAATAATAAGAATTTTGTTATTTTTGGTTGCTATTCCTACTATAGTTTATGCATTAGTTGCAAAATTTAATTTTGATGAATTTGTAAAATTTATTTGAGAAATATTATATTTACCTTTTGGGATTATATTATATCCATTTAGAAAAATTTATTCAATTTATAAATATAAAAAGGATAATGAAATATTAAAAAATAAAAAGAATAATTTATTAAAGAAAAGTTATGAATTTCATATTGATTTTGATAAATTAGATAAATTATTTCAAATCAAAAAAAGTGAATTTACTGATATTTTTTCTATTCCAAGAACATTTAATCATGATATGCTTGAGTTTGAAAGTAAATCAGAATTAGTTTTAAATAAAATTATAGATTTTGAATCTCATATTTCAAAAGATGAAACAAAAGTAAAAAAATGATTTTGAAAATCATCAAAAGAAAATAATGCTTATGATAGAATTGATAATAAGATAGAAAGATTAAAAGAAAGTATAAAAGAAATTTGAGTTTTACTTCAAGAACAAGAAGAATACATAAATAAAAAATATCAAAGTGCTATTGATGCTGTTTTATCTCAGATAAATGATATAAAATCAGCTAGAAGAGATTATAAAGATGAATATGAACATAATAAAAAAACTGTAAAAAAAGCAATTGCAATTGTCTTAAATGATAATGAATTTTAATTATGATGAATGAAGAAACTTCTATATATGATACTAATGAAATAGTAAATACATATTCTAAAGAACCACAAAAGCAAGAAAAAAAAATACCAGAAGAACCCAAAATATCTTGGTGGAATAGAATTCCTAATTGGCTAAAATGGTTAATTGGGATTTTATTGTTCTTATTATTACTATGGTTTCTTTGTTGTATTGTTTTTAAAAATTCATGTTTTTTATGTAGAAATGTAGAAAAAGTTGAAAAATGAGTAGTGGCTGAAGAAAATATAGAAAAATATATTGAAAAATCTGAAAAAGATCAAAATGTAGAAGTAACACCTATTTGAGAAAGTGAGGAATGAGAAGAAATATATATTGTTAAGGATCCTGAATGAATAGAACCATGAGATTTGGTTCCAGGTACAAATTATGGAATTGAAATACCTAAATTTGTATCAAATATAAATTGTTCTGATCCTATTTATACTGAAGATTGGTATAAAGAAAATATTAATTATACTCAAAACGTTGAGAATTTAATATTATCAAATTCATGATTTCTCAATAAAGAAATCAAAGTAGCAGTTTTAGATACAGGAATATCAAATCATGATGATTTTAAAAATGTAGTTAATATTAAAGATATTGAGAATAATTTAGATATAAATGGGCATGGTAGTTATGTAGCATGAGTAATTCATAGTATAAATCCTACTGTAAAAATAGTACCATATAAAGTATCAGATAGTGAATATATACAATCACTTGAAATATATGAAGCTTTTAATAATGCGATAAATGATAAGGTTGATATTATTAATATGAGTTTTTGAAATGATAGAAGTGCAAATTTTGTAGAACAAACACTTATAAATAGAGCATTAGAAGCTTGAATTATAGTTGTTGCTTCAGCTTGAAATGATGGAGATAAAAATATTAAAACATATTTTCCAGCAATGTATGAATGAATAAAATCAATAGGTTCTTCATGACCAGATGATGAATTATCAGATTTTACAAACGCATGGGATAGTTTATCGCTTGTTGCACCAGGAGAATGTATTTATACGACAAATTTGAATAATTGATACGAAAAAGTAAATTGAACTAGTTTTTCTTCTCCTATGGTTGCTTGAATTATATCATTATATTTACAATATACTACTTGAATTACTCCATGAAATGATTTGATTAATACAGCAAGAACTTTAACAGGAGTTACAAGTAATTGATTTAAAATTCCAGATGTAGAGAGATATTTATTTTTGGAACCAGAAATGCAACCAGAAATGCATCCAGAAATAGAAATTGGAACATGAACAGAATTGGAACTAAAACCAGAACTAGAGAAAGGGATAGAAATGGAAAACTGAACTGGAGCAGAAGTAAAAATTGAAACTTGAACAGGTAAAGAACTAGAATCAGAATCAGAAACATGAACCTGAATAGATACAAGTACTTGAATGGTTATAGATTTAAGTCAATATATTACATTAAAAGAATTAGATAAAATTATTGATCAGTTAAAAATATTTAATGAAACAGAAGAAAATATAGGAACAAAAGATAGAATAAAAAATTTTAGAGAAAGTATTATTTCAAGTGATAAGCAAAGTATAACATTTTTAGAAAATGAGGTAATTAATAATGTAAAAGATTCAGATTTAGAAATACAAAAACTTTATAATCTATTAAAAATTATTGAATCACTAGATATGAGTGAAATTTATGCTAGTTCATCAGAAAATTTATGAATTGCAACTTTTGATATTAATAGTAATCCATATTTTCGTTCAATTATAAATGTTTGAGAAACTTGGCCTGCAGTTTGAACTAGTATTTTTTTGACATGATTTTCATATCAAAAAAGTATATATTTTAATGTTTATAGTAAACCAGAAGGAGAAGTAGATAAAACAATTCCTGATCCAATTAAGTTTGACGAAAAATGTCTTGATAGGGAAAATTTTAGTGAAAATTATAAATGATGTGTTACATTTGATATAGATGAAATTTATCAAAAATATACAGATGATGTACCTACTAATGTAGGTCAAGAGATTATTTTTGAATCTGGTAATGAAGAAATAAATAAAAAACTACAAGTATTAAAAAATTTGCTAATAAAAAAAGGAATATCTTTAAAAGAAACATCTGAAGTTTGAAGGACAAGAGTGTATTTTTATATTGATGAAGAATGAAAAACAGAATTTTTTGCTTATGATCGTATTACAAAAAAATGGAATGATAAAGAACCAGAAATAAAATCATCAATTTGAACTGATAATTATGAGATAGTACTTGAAGCAATAGAAGAAATAGAAAAGGGAACAGGTGTAAAGAGAGAAAGTATTGTGTATGGAGAAGATTAGATTTTATTTGA
>CAZJHB010000092.1:0-5157 GCA_964545685.1 uncultured Candidatus Peribacteria bacterium
TAGCTTAGCTGAAAAATTTGGGGTAAGTTTTCAGGTAGTTCAATCTTGGTTTAAAGGTTGATTTTTTCATGATTTTTCATCTTGAGAGCAATTTTTTGAAGAGAATATTGAGATTATTAAAGCAAAGCCTTTTATAAAATGGGTTTGATGAAAAAGACAGTTAATAAAGCAATTTGAAGAGTTATATCCTAAAGATTTTAATGATTATTTTGAACCTTTTTTATGATGATGAGCTGTGTTTTTCAATCTTCAAAGAGAGAAAAGTTTTTTGTCAGATGTTAATGTAGAGTTAATAAATGTTTATAAAATAATAAAAAATAAACCTAAGAGGTTAATTTCTTTTTTAGAATCCTTAAATCATTCAAAAGAACTATTTTTAAAAATAAGGTCTTGGGATAGGGAGGATAATTGGCAAGCAAAATATAGTGATATTGAGAGAGCTTGAAGGTTTATTTATTTAAATAGGACTTGTTTTAACTGACTTTATAGGGTAAATTCTAAATGACAGTTTAATGTTCCTTTTGGTAAATATTCTAATCCTGATTTTGTACAAAAGCAAAATATTTTAAATACTTCAAAGCTTTTAAAAAAGACAAAAGCTGAAATTAAAGTTCAAGGTTTTGAAAAAGTAGCTGCAAAAGCAAA
This sequence comes from uncultured Candidatus Peribacteria bacterium, assembly GCA_964545685.1. Taxonomy (GTDB): domain Bacteria; phylum Patescibacteriota; class Gracilibacteria; order BD1-5; family UBA6164; genus CAZJHB01. Next base: position 646 of record CAZJHB010000092.1, read on the forward strand.
ACCATGAGACTTTGTTTATTTTGATCCACCTTATGATGTACTTTCTACTAGTGCTAATTTTACTTCATATGATAGCTCTTGATTTTGAAGGGATATGCAAGAGAAGCTTAGGGATGTTTTTGTTGCATTAGATAAAAAATGAGTAAAAGTTATGCTTAGTAATCATAATACTCCATATATAAGAGAGCTTTATAAGGATTATTTGGAGGGATTTAGGATTGTTAAGGCGAGGAGGAATGTTAATAGTAAAGGTAGTGGGAGAGGGGAAGTTGGGGAGATTGTGGTGAGGAATTATTAGGTAAGAAAATTATTAATTATATGAAAAATTTAGAAATTTTAGAATTATATTTTAAAGAGTATAAAGATTCTTTTTATAAAAAAGCTAAAGATTTTTATTCTTTAATAAGAAGTTGAGATAGAGATAGTTCTCCTGAATCATTTAATACAATATTTACTTGATTATCTTTGCTTTTAAATATTAATAATAAGCAAATAGAAAAATCTATAACAGATGGTAGTAATGATTACTCTATAGATGCTATATATATACCTAATTCAGATAGTATACATAAAAATATTATTATTTTTGATTTTAAATGAAATTGATCTTTAGATTATGAAGATATTAGAAAATTTATATGATATACAGAAAAATATGTTTTAGATTGAAATGATTTACCAAGGGAATGAAATAAAGAGTTATTAGAAAAATTGAAAGAATTACATAAATATATAAATGATAATCCACATACCAATATAGATATAATTATTTATCGTGAAGAATTAAATAATATTTGAAGAGTAGAATCTGAAGAAAATAGATTACAATATCTAAAGTCTAAATATGATAAAATTTCTAATGTAAAAGTTTTATGAAAGAAAAAAGTATTAGAATTAGTTGCGAAAAAATTATGGTATGAGTGAAATATTTATGCAAATACTTTTTCAGATTTTAATTTAACTTATTATAAATGAGATATTATAGAAGTTGATGATAATACAATTATTTGAACAGTAAGTTTATTTAATTTATTAAGTTTTATAAGTTGAATAGAAAAATATAATTTAAAATGTAGTTCAAGTAATAGGTGATATGATGTATTTAGATTAAATGTAAGAAAAAAATCAAAAAAAAGTAGACCAATTAGAGAGTGAATAATAAAAACTGTAGAAAATATTCCAGAAAAATTTTTGAGTTATAATAATTGAATTACTTTAACATGTGAAAATTTTACAATAAATAAAAGGGTTATTAATTTTGAACAACCCCAAATTGTAAATTGATGTCAAACTATTTCTTGATTATATGAGCATTTTAAAAAATCAATAAATTTATATATTAATATAATAAATTGAAAAACATGTAATTATTGAAGTAAAGATGATATTATAAAATATATTGAAGATATAGAAAAATTAAAAAAAGCTAAAATTTATATTAAAATTATAATAGCAGAACAATTATCAGAAGAACCAAAGAAAATATCTCATTATGCTAATTCTCAAACTGTAGTAACATCTATTGATTTAGTATCAAATAATGTTGAACAATTATTTATTTCTAATTATTTAAAATTAAACTGATTTAATTATTTTAGAAAGGAATGACAAGAATTGGAAAAAGGTAAAAGTACTATTTCAATATCACAAATTTATAAGTTTATGTATTCTTATGTTTTATTAGATCCATCTAAATGAAAAAACGACTTTAAAAATATTTTTGAAGATGAAATATATAATAATTTATTTCCGTGAATGTTTGAAATAAAAGATATTGTTAAAATATCATGTCTATATAAAAAGACGAATGATTATATAAAAAGAAAAAATATAAGCAAATATTATACTGATTTTATAGTTTTTTGACTATTTATGTTATATAAAGAAAATTCTTTAAATAATATAACATCAAATACTATGAAATTATTATTAGATAATTCTTTAGAAGAGAAAGCTTGAAAAAAAATATCTGAATTTGAAAATTATGATTATATGAGATATTTTCAAAGATTACCTTGAATTATTAGTCATATATTTATTAAAAAACTAGAAAAAAAATATAATTTTGATTTAAATATAAGTAAATTTAACGATTTTATAAATATTATTAAAAGGAAAAGAAGGGAAGAAATGAATAAAAGAAGGGAAAATATTATTTATTATAAATGATATACCTTAAATAAATTAAATGATTATTTAAAAGAGAAGGAAGAAAATAAAAAACAATTTAAAAATTTGATATTTATTATAATTGATATTGTTTCTGATAATAATTGAAAAATTAATAAACAAGATTTATATGAAATTTTAAATAAATTTAATAATTACCCTTTAGAATATTTTAATGAAAGATTAGAAAAAAATAAAAAGAAAATAATAGAAAAAGAGGGAATTTTATATATTAATAAATAATTAATTTTATGTTTGATTCAAGAAAAAAAATTAAAAAAGAGGATTTTGTAAATGACTTTTTAGAAACTCTTATTCCATGATTAATTAAAAGAAATGAATTTATTGATTGGAATAGAATTTTTGATTCAAATGAATGTTATAAAAACTTTATAGAAGATTTGGAAGAATACAAAAATCTTAATGAAGAAGATTTAAAACAAAAAATTTTAGATACTATTTTATCACTTGATAATTCAATTGAATTTATAAATTATTGTTTTGTTTTGCTATGAAATACAAATGAGTATTATGTTTCAGACCAAGATAGTATAATTTATAAAAATTTAGGAAATAATATTGATGAAAATAATTCTAAAAAAATAGCTGATGCAATAGTTGATATTTGATTTAAAAATGTTTTAGATAGAACTAATATAAATGATTATTTTATATGACTTTTAGTTTGATTTGAAAGTGATAAAAGAAAGAATAAATGATGAAAAAAATTTGTAAATTATATAACTCCTGAGTTAGAAAATATTGTAAGTAAATTTTCAAATTTTACTTTGAAAGAAGAATATAATATAAAATATTGAAATTGAAGTAATCAAAATAAAAAAGTAGATTTTGCTATTTTTGATTGAGAAAAATGTATTGTTTGAATTGAAGTTAATTTTTATACAAATTCTTGATCAAAACCAACAGAAATAAAAAGAAGCTATTGAGAGGTAAATAGAAAATTAAATAAATTATGAATAGAATTAGTATGGATTACAGATTGATTTTGATATAATAAAATGAAGAAAAGTCTTTGAGATGCATTTGAAATTCATTCAAATATCTATAATGTTTCAATGTTAAAAAAGAGTTTAGAAAATGATTTAAAAGAATTTATAAAAAAATAATTAAATAAAAACTTTTGCAAAAAATAATTATTTGTATATAATAAGTATATATAAATAATTATTTTTTTATTTTGAAATTATGGAAACTAAATTTGAGAAATTATATTATTTAGAAAATATTGAAAGTGATAAATTCACAAAAGAAATGGAGAATAATTTTATTTTTTGTGGTAGAAATTGGGGATTTTATTTTATATCAAAATTTTCTAACGAATGCGAAGAATTAAAAAAAGTAGAACTTATTGAGTGAGATTTTTCTAAAAAAGATCCTAATTGGATTGATTATGATAGTGAATTAAATTTAAACTTAATATATTCATAAAATGGCAAAAAAAATAAAACTCCCACCCATTGATTTTGAACAAGAATGTTCAACCGTTTGGTCTTTTCCCAGAAGAGGAAACCGGATTACACATAATAGTAAATATAGATGAAATTGGTCTCCAGAAGTAGTTAGAAATCTTATATTAAGATATTCTAAAAAAGGGGACAAGTTACTTGATCCTATGATATGATGATGAACAACAGCTATTGAATCAAAGATTTTAGGAAGAAATTTGATTTGTTATGATATTAATCCAGAAGCTATAAAGTTAACAAAAAGTTTACTTGATTTTGAAGATATTTGATTGGAACAAATTAATAATTGTTTGAAAGAACATGATTTAAAACCAAATAAATGGTGAAAAATTGAAGTATTGAAACATAATGCAACTAAACAAAATAAAAATATAAATGATAAAAGTATTGATTTTGTTTTGATGCACCCACCTTATGCAGATATTATAAAATATAGTGACTGAAAAATAAAAGAAGATTTATCAAACATTCATGATATAGATAAATTCTGTGATAAAATAGAAGAAATAGCAAAAGAAAGTTTCAGAGTTTTAAAAAAATGAAAATATTGTGCTGTACTTATGTGAGATACGAGAAGAGAAAAAATGTATCAGCCATTGGCTTTCAAAGTAATGGAAAGATTTTTGAAAGTATGATTTAATCTAAAGGAAGATATTATAAAAGTTCAACATAATTGTAAGGCAACATGATTTTGGGTAAAAAAGAGCAAAGATTATAATTTTTTACTTATAATGCACGAACATTTATTCATTTTTAAAAAAGTTTAATATATTTTTAGAATACAAATTATTAAATTATAGAATTTTTCCCCTTTTCAAGGGGAATACCCGAGGTACGAGGGGAAGGGGTTAAAACT
>CAZJHB010000093.1:0-5140 GCA_964545685.1 uncultured Candidatus Peribacteria bacterium
ACTGAATCATTAGATCATACTCAAGATATTAATAAATATCTCCAATCTGATTTTGATGGAGTTGAAGAACTAGATGTAAAAATTATATTATTTGAAGAAGTTCATTGTGCATCTAATACTCAATTTATTCTTATATACAAATTACTATTTACTTTAACTTCTACTCATGGTTCAATTGTCAAAGTTACTCATGAATCTACTATTATAGATGAAGTTACTACATAAGGACTATTAGCAAAAGTCCAAGTTGTATTTGTTGAAATAGTTCATCAAATATCTGTTGCATTTGTATAATTTATTCAAAATATAAAAAATATTACAATTAGTATTTTTATATATATTATTTTTTTTAGTAATGCTTTCATAAATAAATTTTTATTTAATTATATTTTAATTATTTTCTCAATTTTCATCTAGAATAAATACTTCATCAAAACTAATTTCAATGAATTTTCATTCAACATTAAAACTTTCTTTAATAACTGTTGGAATAATACTACTTATATCAATTTTTACTTCTTTATATATATTATTTTCTTTTTCTTTTATAAAAACAAGAAATTTTGAATCTAGGTTTCCATTTTCTTCTAATTCTTCATCTGAATTATTTTTCCATCAAAGTTTTTCTAACCCTTTTATATAAAATTTTTCTATTTCCGTAATTTCTTTATCCACTATAATAATTCAATATTCTTTCATATTTGAATTATTATAGATTTGTCATCAAGGAATAATAGGAAAATCAGCAGGAAAATCTTGAGCTTTTCATTCTTTTATTGTTACATCACCTCATATTGATAAAGTATCATCTATAAACTCTATTTCTATTTTTGGACTTTCTATGTTTTTATTGTCACTTCATATTTTTCATCATTTAGGTAATACATTAACTCAATTAGAATCGAATTCTATTTGTAATTCTTTAGTTATAGTAGTATCTAGTTTAGTTTCTTTACTGTTATTTTTTATATTATTTGTTGTCTCATTAATACTTGTATTATCAATTTCTTTATTACTTCAACAACCTGTTAATAAAACACTTAATAATAATGTAATTATAATTTTTTTATTCATTTTTTTCATATTTTTATATTAAATAATAATTAATAACATGCTTCACATGTATAAGTTTCTCAATCTACACTTTCAAATCAAACTTCTACTTCATCTGTATTAGTATAAGTAAAATGTATATTTGATGTTTGTGATTCATTATCACTTAAATCTTTACATCTTACATATATATCATAAGTTGTATCGATTGTTTCTAATACTAAAATACCTGTATGAGTTGTATTATTACTATTAAAAGAATTTAACATTGAAGCATAATCTGTATCAATTATATCATATTTACAATTTGAAGCTTCATTCGTTACTACACTAATCTCTACTGAAGATGATATAACTATTCAACTAGGTAATTGATTTGAGATTATAGGTCATTCAATATCCTCCTCTTCTTCATATATTTCACTTGGTATATTAAAATCTCAATCAAATATCCAACTTGCAAGTTCTAATTTTTCTTCATCACTTTCTCTTGTTAAAACCAAATTATATAAATCATAATTATCAAATGTGCTTCATGAAAACACTTCTTGAATTATTTTTATTGCATCTATTTTTTCTTCTCCATTTGAATCTTTATTAACAGATGCTCATACCACCAAATTTATATCTAAAGTTCAAGTTACTGATCGTATTTGTGATATATTTAAATCTGGTATATTATCTCCTCAAGTTACTATTTGAGAAGATAATAAACTTGTATCTGATTTAAAATCAGTATCATCATATATATTTCAATTAATAATACTAGGTGTTGGAAATAAAAAACTTTGAGTCATTATAAATAATCAATTGTAAGTTCAATCTATTTTTGTATAATAATTAGCTAGCGCTTCAACTTTCTCAAATATTAAATCAGTATTATTTAAACTTAATTCTTGTTCAAATAATCACATTATTTCATATTCTGTTTTTTTATTTGTTATTGAATATACATATTCTATTCAAAACAAAGGATCTATTGGCTTTTTATTAAGATTTTCATTTATATTTTGAAATACATTATCTCATACAAATCATTGAGTCCGTAATAATTCTCACGAATAACTTACTTCAATTCAATCATCTGGTAATGGATATTGTCAAGTCTTCAAAGAAAATAATTCTAAAGAAGTTTTTATATTTTTTATATCTGTTACTCTACTAGAATCTCTAGATGTTTTTGAATAATTTGATAAACTTATATATGCTATTGTTCCTAAAATTATTAATATAATAATTACAACTATTAATTCTATTAATGTAAATCATTTATTTTTTGTTTTTTTCATATATTTTTATATTATATAAAAAATAATTATACTAATATAATAACATTTATTAATTTTTAAGTCAATAATTTTTCCTTAAAATAAATAATAATAATAATAATAATAAACCATGATTTTATACATAGAAAATGAAGCAATAAATTATTCTACAACCCAAAAAATAATACAACAATTCCCTAAATTTCAAATAATTTATATAGATAATTATAAAAATATTTTTGATAAAACTATTCCCTATTATCAAGAAAATTCTATAATTATTGCAAAATTGAAAGCAAATGCTTTATCAAAAATTCCTTTAAATTACTGACATATTGATAATTGATATTTTTTCAAAACAAGTTTGAACTGTATATTTGATTGTAGTTACTGTTATTTAAAGTGAGCATTTAAAAATAATATTCAAGTTTATTTTGTAAATTATGAAGATATAAAAAAGCAGATAGAAAAGGTGATTGATACCTCACCCCAACCCTCTCCTTCTCAGGAGAGGGAGCTAGAACAAAACCACCCCCTAACCCCACTTTTAGCGAGGGATAAGACAGAACAAATTCGGTTTTATTCTTCAGATTATTCAGATAATTTATGAGCAAATAAAATAAATAACTTTTTGGAAGAATTTGTGCCATTTTTTGAAAACTTTGAAAATACTATGATGGAAATAAGAAGTAAATCAACAAATATAAACGATATTTTAAAATTATGATTTGTTCCCAAAAATACAGAGTTCGCTTTTTCATTAAATCCTCAAGAATTAATAGAAAAGTATGAACATAAAACTCCTAGCTTAGATAAAAGAATTGAAATTATTAATATTTTGATAAATAAATGATATAAGATTTGACTGAGATTTTTACCATTACTAGAAGTGAATAATTATGAACAAATTTATACTGATTTCGTAAATAAAATAAAAGAAAAAATTGATATTTCAAAAATACATTCTAGTTTTGCTACATGACTTTTATATACAAAAGCTGATTATAATAATATATTAAAAAAATATCCTAATCTCGATATTTTATATAAATTAAAGGTTGAAAAGGATTGATTTGTTAGAGGTAATAGAAAATCAAGAGACTTTTTTTATAAATTATTTAAAGATTTAGATAAAAATTGTAAAATTTGTTTGGATGAGTAAAAAAAAAAAAGGGATACCTCAAAAAGGATATCCCTAAAATGTTCACAAATATTATTAGCACATATTTACTGAAATAATTATGCCAGTAACTTCAATAATTACGATATAAGCCATATAATAAAAAAACATTATTTTTGCTCCCTTTTTTATTACTTTCTTTTTTAGAAAATTTATATATTATATATATGATTTATAAAACAACTATTTTATACTTATTTTTTAGATTATGTCAAATAAAAATATATTAATCACTGGAACTAATAAATGAATTGGTAAGGCAATAAAAGATAAATTAAAAAAAGATTTTGATATTTTTAAAGTTTCAAAAAGCTTTTCACAAGAAGAAAACTTTATTCAATGTGATTTAAGTAAAAAAGAAGATATAAATAATTTAATCTATGATAATATTATTTTTGATACAATAATATTAAATGCTTGAATTTGATATTATTGAGAATTTGAAAGTAAAAAAATAGAAGATTATGAAGAAATAATAAAATTAAATCTACTTTCTCCAATTAGATTATTAAAACATTTAGAAAAAAATATAAATAAAAATACAAAAATTATTTTTATTTGATCTATTTCAGCTAAAAAATTTATGAAAAATTGAAGTGTATATATTGCTAGTAAATTTTGACTTAGATGATTTGCTTGAGGATTAAAAAAAGAATGAAAAAAAGTTTTTATAATTAATCCAAAAATTGTAAATACAGATTTTCATAAATGAAAAATTTCTCTACCAAAAAATGTTAAATATACAGAAATTAATGATATAACAAATATAGTTTTGAATATAATTAATTGAAGAGAAAATAAGTTTGAAATTGATTTGTAAAATATCTATTCATAAAAATTAAAGATATAATAATAAATAAAAAAATGATTTCTGCACAAAACAGAAATCATTCACAAAATGAATGTTATTGTTTATTCTAATTGATAGTATTATATTAAAAAATTAAATTTAATTCACCAGCATATTTATAAAGTATATATGATATAAAAATCATTATACAAAATGATATACTTGAATCAAATATTTTTTTTCTTTTAAGATTTTTTACCAAAAGAATTATTTGTGATAATAAAAATATCACAAATAAAATATATATTAACAATCTTACAACAAAAATATAATCCATTCATATTCCTCTTTTTTTATTTTTCTACAATTATAATATCTTATATATTATAACCAGAAAAAGCTTACAAATTTTATATAATTAATGTCATATGTCAATCTAATTTTTATTCAATTTACTATTTTATTTTAATATTCATAAATCATTAATTTTATTTTCTTTATTAGCAAGATTTAAGAAGGAATCATCTAACCCCCATAGTAACTTCATTAATGATCTATTATGAAATCATGCATCTTTTTTTTCTAAAATAGAATTATACGATTTTTTATAAACTTCTATTAATTCACTTAAATATTCTGAAATTCATTCTTTTCCAATTAATTCTTTTATTTCTTCAGATGGTTGAAGATTTTTATCAAATTCAAAGTTTGTTCAATTCATTATAATGTTTGTTTAAATTTTAATATACATTATAATATTATAATTTTACAAAAGTCAAGTACTAAAATTTAACCTCAACAATTCTTTATCTACTTCAATCAATTTTACATGAATTTTATCTCATATTC
>CAZJHB010000094.1:0-5104 GCA_964545685.1 uncultured Candidatus Peribacteria bacterium
TTAATTTTAAAACTTCTAAGTTAGATAAATTTCAAATAGAGTCAGGTAAACTAGTTAAACTATTATTTTGAAGTCTTAATTCTTTCAAAGTTGAAATATTTCATATAGAATCAGGAATACTTGTAAGATTACTAGATCATAGTACTAATTTTTCTAAACTTGGTAAGTTTCAAATTTCTGTTGGTACTGATGTAATTCAGTTATCTGATAAATTAAGAGTAACTAAATTTTGTAATTGTCATATTTCTGATATAAGTAATGGATTTAGTCAAGAATCTTCAGCAATTATTTCATCAATATTATTCCAATAATCAATATCTCAATTATAAGATGTTCAAGAAAAATAAGCATTTAAATTATCTACATTTTCTTGAGTTAAAGGTTCTATTTCATCTCATTCATCTCATTCATCTCATTCATCTCATTCATCTCATTCATCTCATCACTCTATACGTATTGCACTATATCAAGGTATTCATAAATTTCAAATTATTGGTAATTCTATTTCAGGTATTATATTAGTAATTATATTCATCAAACCATCTAAATCTGGATCATCTGAAATTATTATATCTCAATCTCAATCATCATCTACATCAGGGTCATCTCAATTATTTATTCAATCACCGTCTATATCAGGATCATCTCAATTATCTATTCAATCATCGTCTATATCAGAATCATCTCAATCTAAATTTATTCAAAGAGGTTCATCTGGTATTCAGTCTCAATTAACATCAGGGTCATCTCAATTATCTATTCAATCACCGTCTATATCAGGATCATCTCAATTATCTATTCAATCCGAATCATCATCTCAATCTAAATTTATTCAAGGAGGATTATCTGGTATTCAGTCTCAATTAACATCAGGGTCATCTCAATTATTTATTCAATCACCGTCTATATCAGGATCATCTCAATTATCTATTCAATCCGAATCATCATCTCAATCTAAATCTATTCAAGAAAGATTATCAGGTATTCAGTCTCAATTAACATCAGGGTCATCTCAATTATTTATTCAATCATTGTCTATATCAGTATCATTTCAATTATCTATTCAATCTGAATCATCATCTCAATCTAAATCTATTATTACTTCTCATAAATCTACTATTTCTTTTATTCATTCTTCTCATTCTAATATAGTTCAACTATATGCTTTTTGAAGTCAATCTATTAAATTATATCTATCAGAAGGATTATCTTCATCTCATAATTTATCTAATGTTCAACTATAAACTAATAAACTTCAAGTATTTATTATAATTCATTGTTCTCAACTATTATCTACTATTCAACTATAACTTCAAGGTAATATTGTATTAGTATTATGTGACATAAGTCATGAATTCAATAAATTATAAATATCATATTCTCATATTCATCAATTTATTATACTTGGAACAGCCAAAACATATAATGCATTTCATATTTTAACTCTTGCTAGTTTTCAATTATATGTTCATTTAATATAATTTTGAGTTTTCATTTTTGATAAAGCATTTGCTTGATTTAAAATATAATTATTAGATAATGTTGTTTCTAATAATGCTCATAATTCAAATTCTTGTTTTGTATTTAAAAGTGAATAAGTATATTCTATTTCAAGTAATGGGTCTTTTGGTAATTTATTTAATTTTCATATATTTGTTAAATTTTTTTCTCAAAATATTCATTGTATCCGAACTTCTGATCAAGAAAATGTTATTGGATAATTATTTTCTGGATCCGGGTATTTTCATGTGTTTATTTGAAATAATTCTAAACTGCTTCTTATATTTTTTATATCAGCAATTCTTACACTATCTCTTGCTGATCTACTATATCATTGATACGATAAAAATGCTATTGTTCATAATATAGCTAAAATAGTTATTACTACTATTAATTCCACTAATGTAAATGCTTTTTTTTTATTTTTACACATAGTATATAAATTAAATTATAATTGTGTATATATTATATTTAAAAATATTTTATTACAAATATTTTATAAGAATTCCTATATTTATTAAAAATAGGAAAAGCAAAAGACCGCTCAAAGAGCGGTCTTTTTAATGCAACAGCGACAGTCTCATTAAGCAGGAGTTTTCTGTGTTTTAAGAAAAACTTTGATTAATTTTAACTGTTTAAGGGTTTTGGATTCACACATTGGGATACCCCCCTCATGTAAACCATCAATCAGCTTGTTGAAAAAGCTATGGGCACTTACGATGAAATCTTGACTTTTGTCGCGAAAATCATTGATTCTTAAGTTCCCGAGTTGTACAAGGTCCATTTTTTCTAAATCCGAAATCGTTTTAAGTTGCATTACGTATTTCTCCTTTTTTCCAATGGTTTTTTGAATAAAAACTTAATTGTACTATTCAAGTATGATAATTTATATGTAAAAAATATAAAAAGTCAAAGAAAACTATGATTTCCATTTGTTTTTTATCCATTTTTCCAAATTATCAAGAGTTTCTAACTGAGTTTTTGTATCAATTTCTTGTCAGTTAAAATTGATAAAAATTTTTGTGAATCATTGTTCTTGAGATTCTAAAAACTGTTTAAGTTCTAAAAGATCTTGTTTGATTGCATTTTTTGGTATTTCTAATATATATTTTTCTAAAATTTTTTGTTCTTTCTCAGTTTTATTTTTTATTATTTTTTCTTCTAGAGAATCATCAAAATTTTCTGGCATTATTGTACATAAATCATCATTTTTATTTTCTCCATTAGGATACCCACAAGGGGTATCTCTACATTTGCTTTCATTTTCATCTTCTTTTGTTTCGTTTAATTTTTTATTTAGGTATCTTTTTTGGTTGTTGAACAATCATAAATCTTTTGCTTGTTCTCTTACCATTGAAATAGTAGCAGTTTTGATATCACGGACTCTTATAGATTTTCTCATATATTCAAAATTGATATCTAGACTACCATTTACTATTACTATTTTATCTAATTCTAATTTATCTTTGTATTTATCTAAGTCTTTTGGAAAAATAACTACTTCAAAATCATAATCAAATCATTCACATTTTAAAAACATCATTTGTTTTCAAGTTTTAGTTATGATTTTTCTAAGATCTGTTATAACTCAAACTGTTTGAATTATTTCTTCTTTTTTTGGCTCTTTTTTTTGTTTTTTTTCTTTCTCTTTCTCAGAATTTTTATCTGTTTTTGGGTTTTCTTTATTTTCAATTTTTTGTAATTCTTCAAAACTCATTTTAAGTTTTTTTACATTATTGCTTCTTTTACTACAATATTTTTGTAATCAATCAAGAGGGTGTCCAGAAACATAAAAACCTATCATTGATTTTTCTCAAGCTAGAAGTTTTTCAAAACTAAATTCTTCTGTTTCTTTAAGTTCTAGTTTATCTTCAAATTCACTTGAAGTATCAAATAATCAAATTTGATTAGTTTCTTTTATTTTTTCATCTTTTTTACAAAAATTTATTATTTCAGGAATACTTTCAAACATTTGTTTTCTTATTCATAAATCATCCATGGCTCATGATAGAATAAGAGCTTCTAGAGATTTTTTATTTATTACTTCTTTTCAACAAGTTTCTATGAATTGTTCAAGATTTTCAAATTTTCATCAGATTTTTTTTCTAGCTTCAATAATTCTATTTATTGGTCCATCTCAGATTCATTTGATAGCTTTTAATCAAAATCTAATATTTTTTTTGTTAATATATGTAAAATGTTTTAAAGATTCTTGAACACTAGGTGGTAGTACAGATGTTCATTTTCATTCACATTCAGCTACTTCCATAACTATTCTTTCCATATTTTCCTCATCTGATACCATTACAGAAGTTAAAAATTCTGTTGGATAATATGCTTTTAAATAAGCTGTTTGGTAAGCAATAAATGCATAACAAGCAGCATGTGATTTATTAAAGGAATAATTAGCTGCTGGTTGTATCATTTCTGTATAAATATACTTTGATGTTTCTGGTTTATATCATTTATAATTAGCTGATTTTGTGATAAATTCTTTTTTAAGAGCTTCTATTACATCTAATTTTTTCTTTCATACTCATCTTCTAAGTAAATCAGCTTCTCAAAGAGAAAATCAAGCCATATATTGTACGATAAACATTAATTGTTCTTGATATACAGCAATTCAATAACTTACATCAAGTATTGGTCATAAATCTTCATTTAGTTTTCTTTCTTCTTCTTCAATTTCTTCTGGTGTATATTTTTCTTCTAAAGTTTTTCTTAAATCTTCAGTTAGGTATATTACTTTTTCTCTTCAATATTTTCTATTAATATATGCAGGTATATAGGCAAGTGGTCAAGGTCTATAAAGAGATACCATTGCAATAAGATCTTCAAAAGCATTAGGTGCTAGGTCTTTTAGATATTTTCTCATTCAATCAGATTCAAATTGGAATACTCAAGTTGTATCTCAATTAGCAAATACTTCAAATACTTTTTGATCTCATGTGTCAATTTTAAGTACATCTATGTCTGTATTATTATGTGCTTTGATTATTTCTTGTGTTCTTTTTATGATTGTTAGATTTCTAAGTCATAAGAAGTCCATTTTTAAGAGTCAAAGATCTTCAAGAGGATAGGCAGAATATTGTGTAACAATACTTTCATTGTCTTTTGGAGGATGTTGTAGGGCTGTAAATTTGGTCATTGGTTCAGGAGCAATGATTACAGCACAGGCATGAACTCAAATTTGTCTAACATTTCATTCAATTTTTAAGGCATTGTCTATGATTTCTTTATATTTTGGGTTAGTATCATAAGCTTCTTTAAATTCAGGTGAATCTTCCAAAGCTCATTTTAATTTTGTTCATGGTTTTTCAGGTATCAATTTTGCAAGTTCATTCATTTCTGCAAAAGGAATTCAATATACTCTTCAAACATCTTTTACAGCAGCTCTTGCAGCAAAAGTACCAAAAGTACATATTTGAGCAACATGATCAGCTCAATATTTATCTCTACAATATCATACTACTTTATCTCTTTCTTTATCAGAAAAATCCGTATCAATATCTGGCATTGATACTCTGGCAGGATTTAAAAATCTTTCAAATAATAGTTTGTAAGGTAGGGGATCAATATCTGTAATTCATGAAGTAAAAGCCAT
>CAZJHB010000095.1:0-2326 GCA_964545685.1 uncultured Candidatus Peribacteria bacterium
AAGGACTTCAGCAAAATTATATTTCTATTAAAAATTTAATAATAATTATATATTATTTTATAAATTAAAAATGATTTTTAATTGAGTATTTGACATAAATCTAATAATTATGTTATAATATTTTATATAATTTAATTATTTTATTTTAATAATATTAACATTTTTATGGGTACATTTGAAAATGCATTTAGTGATATTTGAAAAGACATTGATTCTAAAGTAAATTCTGCTTCTGAGAGTTGGGACGTTTTGAAATATAATGCAAGAAAAAAAATAAATGATATTACAGAATCTTGAAAAAGGACTTTTGAGAAAGGAAAAGCTTATTTAAAAGATTGACAAGAAGCAGTGACTAAATTTGTTGATAATAGTATAGAAGCAATTGATAAAAAAACAGATCAAGCTATTAATTTAATAGCAGAACAAAATGAAAGATTACAACAAGCAATAGATGCTGGCGTAATTGAGATTAAAGAAGCTGTTGATTGAGCTTTATTAGTAATTCATGAAGGAGTAGAATATAGTTTACAAAAATGACAACAATCTATTGATTATGTTAATTGAAAAATTGAATATGTAAATAATGTGGCTGATGAATTTAGTGAAAAAACTATAGCTTTTTCGAAGGATGTTTACGAAGGTACAATTGAATGAGCAATTAATACTAAAAACGCTGTTGTTGAAACATATGATGATGTAACTGATTCAATTGCAGAGCAAAGTAAAAGATTACAACAAGCAATAGAAGATGGAATAATTACAGTTGAACAAACTGTAGATTGAGCTATTGTTGTAGTAAAAGATGGTATTGAATATAGTTTACAAAAATGACAAGAAACTATTGATTATGTTGATTGAAAAATTCAATATGTAAGTGGTGTTGTAAATGATGTAAATGATAGGGCTAAAGCTCTTACAAAAGCTATTTATAGTAATACAATTAAATGATCTGTTGAATGAGTTATTGATGTTGCTAATAAAAAATATGATAAGATTGTTGCTGATTATAATAAAAATCTTTATAGTGGTGATAAAATGTATGCAGCAAATGCAGATTCTACTGATATTCCTGAAACTTCTACTGAAAAAACAAAAGCACCTATTGAACAAACTGAAGTTTTTGACAAAGAATATACAGTTAGAAAATGAGATACTTTATCTCAAATTGTTCTTGATAATAAATGAGATAGTAGTTATAACTCTTATTTAAAAGAAGTTATGAAGAAAAATAAAATAAAAGATGAGGGAAAAATTTATATATGACAAGTACTTATTTTACCTAAAGTATAATTTTAATTTTATAATAAAAAAGATATGACTAATAAAAATGAATCTTTAAAAAATTTAAATAAATATATTGACAAACAATATACTACTGTAATTGATACAAATAAAATGGCTAAAGCTAAAATTAACAAATGAATGAGAGATTTAGCAGAAAAACTTGATGATTAATATTGAAAATCATAATTATAAAAATAGAAACAACTATAATATTGTTTCTATTTTTTTACCTAAAATTTTCTCAAACACTTATCTTATTTAAATTCTTAATTTTACTTAATTTATGTTGAATTGAATAAATATTTATATCTTTATCAATTTTTGCCATAATAACTATACTTATTCTATAATTATCTTCTGTAATTTCTTTTGAAGTTATTTCAATAGGAAGTTCTTTTAATTTTTTTAAAATTTCTTTACTATTTAATTTGTTTTTATTAAATTCAATTACGATATTACAGTATCTTATTTGTTTTACTAATTTGTTTTTTACTTTTGATAT
This sequence comes from uncultured Candidatus Peribacteria bacterium, assembly GCA_964545685.1. GTDB lineage: Bacteria > Patescibacteriota > Gracilibacteria > BD1-5 > UBA6164 > CAZJHB01. The sequence continues at coordinate 1,787 of CAZJHB010000095.1, forward strand.
AATAATTAGATTAAACAAAATTAATATAGTTGATATTATAGCAACAGTATAGAATCATACTCATACTATTAATCAAATAGCAGCAGTTACCCAAATATTAGCAGCTGTTGTTAATCATTTTGTATTCATTCAATTTTTCATTATAGCTCAAGCACCAATAAATCAAATTCATGTAACTACTTGAGCAGCAATTCTACCTGGATCAGTTGGAATTCAAGTTCACATTTTAGAAACCTCTATAGATAAAATCATAAGTAAAGTAGAACCAAGTCATATTAAAATATGAGTTCTAAGTCAAGCTGGTTGATGATTATATTCTCTTTCAAGTCCCAAACAAAAAGCAAGTATTATTATAACAAAAATTCTTAAAATAATTACATCAATTTCCATATTTATATTTTTATGATTATTAATTATAAATAATTATATAATATTTATTAAAAAAAAGCTAAATTTTGACAACAATTAATTTTTATGATTTAATTAATAATGGTATTTATTGAATTAATATAGAAAAAGTGTCAAAAAAGCATAATAAAA
>CAZJHB010000095.1:2426-5075 GCA_964545685.1 uncultured Candidatus Peribacteria bacterium
TAATTGTTATAATTGTTTTAATTTAATTTCCTGAAATGCTGCAATAAATTTATATTAATAAGGAAGAATATCAGATATTTATGATTCAAGTTTTGTTTATGACTTAGAATGACCAGTAATATGATCAATAAGTGTTTTTGATAATTCTAAAAATATCTATTTTTCAAATTATATTTATTCAAATAGTTTTAATATCTATTATAGCCAAAATTTAAAAAATTGTAGTGATTGTTTTGCATGTGTTTGATTAGTAGGGAAAAGGTTTTGTATTTTTAATAAGGAATATAAACAAGAAGATTATTATAAAAAAGTAGATGAAATAATTAATAAAATGATTAAGTATTGAGAATGGGGAAAGCCTTTACCAAGAGCATTGTCTTTATTTTGATATAATGAAACATGAGCACAAGAGTATTATCCATTAAGCCAAAAAAGTGCAATTAAATCTTGATTTAATTGGTCAACTTACTCCCAACCATTTCCAAAAGTACAGAAAATAATCCCAGCAAATAAATTACCTAGTAATATATGAGATATTCCAGATGATATTTTAAATCGGGCAATTGAGTGTAAAATTTCAAAAAAACCATTCAAAATAACAAAAGAAGAATTATATTTTTATAAAAAAAATAATATTCCTATTCCAAGATTACACTATGATGAAAGATATAAATATAAAATGAGTTTACTAAATAAAAGAAAACTCTATAATAGAGAATGTGATAAATGCTGAAAAGATATAAAAACAGTTTTTTCACCAAAAAGAAAAGAAATTGTGTATTGCCAAAATTGTTATGATAAAGAGATTTTTTGATAAAAATTTTTCCCCTTTTTAAGGGGAATACCCGAGGTACGAGGGGAAGGGGTTAATGGTAGCGGGCTAAAGCTACGCTGTTGAAAAATTATAATAACCATATATTTTAAATATGAACTCAAGTAAAATAAGAGAATTTTTCTACCCAATTTTAGAAGTTAAAAAATTAACAGTAATTTTTATATTATATGTTGTTTATTTAGCTTTTTTTGCTTTTTGAAGTGTTGAGCTAATAAGAATGATTACAGATAGTGTAGAAAATGAAGATCTAGATAAATTATATACATTAGTAATATTTTTTATATTTTTTATAATTTTTACTTTTTTGATAGAATTTATGTGAAGAAAGATTTATCCTACATTTTATTGAACGGTAAAAAATATTATTTCAAAAAAGTATATAAAAGAATTTGTGTTATTTGAAAATAATGTTTATGAGAAGATAGGAACTTGAAAATTGATTGCATTAATTGAAAAATGAATAGATACTTGGAAAACTCTATTATCAGATTTTTTATATTTTTGATTAAATATAATTTTTACTTTTACTTTTTCAATTTTATATATTTATTGGATTATTTGATTTTATATAATATATATAATTTTATTTTTGATTGTATTATTTTGTATAGCAATTTTTTTTAATAAAAAAGCAATAATAGAAAAAAGTAAAATTGTTGATTCTGACAATAATTATACAAAGTATTTTGTAAAGGTTATTATGTCAAAATTTGAAATACTTCAAAATGATAGAATAGATAAAGAAATACAAAATTTAGAAAAAATAAATGATGAAAAAACATATTATTTTATTAGAAGAATATTTTGGGTAACATTAGGTTTTTGAACTAATTTATTGTTTATAAATTTGTTAAAGGCTACTATGATTTTGATTGTTTGAGTTTGAGTTATAAAATGAGTTTATAACTTTTCTGATTTTGTTGCGATTATAGCTGTTTTAACTTTACTTGATAAAAATTCATCAAAAGCTGTTGAATATTATAAAAATTTTACAAAAGATTTTGTAAAGGTAGATAAATTGTTTGAATTATTTAAAAATACACCAAAAATAGAGAGATATGAAACTTGAAAAAAATTTATATATAAAAAGTGAAATATAGATATAAATGATTTATGTTTTAGTTATCCATGAAAAAAAGTTTTTAATAAATTTAATTTAGAAATAAAACACTCTCAAAAAACTGCTATTATTTGAAAGTCTGGTTCTGGAAAAACTACTTTGATAAAATTGATTACAGGTTTTTTACAAGCAAATTCTTGAACTATAAAAGTTGATAAACAAGATCTGAATAAAGTAAGTTTAAAAACTTATTATAAACATATATGATATTTGACTCAAGAACCTTCTGTTTTTGATTGAACTATTATTGAAAATTTAACTTATTGAAACAAGAAAAAATTAAGCAAAAAAGAAATTAAAGATGCTCTTAAAAAAGCAAAAGCTGATTTTGTTTTTGATTTTCCAAAATGACTTGATACTGAGATTTGAGAAAGATGAATAAGGCTTAGTTGATGACAAAGACAAAGACTTGCAATAGCAAAAATATTTATCAAAAATCCAGAAATCATTATACTTGATGAACCAACTTCAGCTCTTGATAGTTTTTCAGAAGAAGCAGTTTCAAAAGCTATACATAATTTGTTTGTTTGAAGAACTGTAATAATAATTGCTCATAGATTACAAACTGTTAAGGAAGCTGATGATATAATTGTTTTTGATGATTTTGAAATTATAGAAAGATGAACACATAAAGAACTATTGAAGAAATGAAAGTATTATAAGAAGATGGTTGATTTACAGAGTGGAGTGTTGT
>CAZJHB010000096.1:0-5062 GCA_964545685.1 uncultured Candidatus Peribacteria bacterium
TATATCCAGTTACGTTATCTTGAGTAATTCATTCAACTTCAACTGGAAAATTTCTCTTATATAATACTTGTCCTTTTGTCCATTCTATAAATGGAACTATAAAGTGAAAACCTGGTCTAAGAACTCTATTAAATTTACCTAAAAATTCAACAGTTCTTACAGTATTTGGAGATACAATTCTAATTGACAAAGAAATAAGAACAATATCTATAATAATTGCAGGTAAAATACCCACAAATCCTCATACACCTACAGATGCGATAGGTATGACAAAAAGTAATATTGGTACTATTAATCTAAGCATAATAAAAAAATTAAAAAATAAATACATATATATTATATATTTTTTAAAAAAAAAGCCAAATTTAATGGCTTTTTTTTATTTTTTTATATAGTTTTTAGTTCTTCGATTTGAATTGAATCTAATTTGAATCCGATTTCTTCTAATTGTTTATTTACTTTTTCTTTAACTTTTTCTGATATTTCTTCTTTATTATCATTAATATATTTATAAACATATTTTTCTACAATATATCTAAATTCATCATTAATAAGTGTTTTTATCATACATGTTGGTTCGTTTATAGAATAAACTGATTTATATATACTTCATTCTTCTGTATTATCAAAATCATCAAAAACATAAAATATAATATTCAAAAGAGCATTAACATTTAATTTGTTCTTTGTAGTTCATCTAACATCAACTAATAAATTTCTTTTATATAATATTTGTAATTGTGTTCTATCAACAAATGGAATTAAAAAATGAAAACCTTTTCTTATAATTCTATTAAATTTATTAAAAGATTCTACAACCTTAACAGTACTAGGTGACACTATAGAAATTGACAAAGGAAGCAAAAGAAGGTCTATAATAATTCATCAAACAACTCATATCATTCCTCACATATAATAAGTTCAAATAGGAATAATTATGAATATAAGTGGCACAAATAATCTTAACATTAAAACAAGTTCAATAAAATAAAATATATAATAACTTACAAAATTATAACATATTTTAAATAAAAAACAAATTTTATTTATTGAATTTTTCTGTTGAATTTTTCTTGTTTTTAATTATACTAAAATAGTAATTTTTTTTGAATACATTTTTTTTCAATATGAATTGCTCGAAAAGTCATAAAAAGAGGGTTCATATCATACTAATTACATCTTTCGCTATATGTTTGAGTTTTGAGGTATAATCGTTAGTTATTATTTCTTAATTTTTTTATTATGTGAAAAGTTTGAAGGAGATGAGTATGTTTTTGGTTGGTGTACTTTGGAGTTTTTTTTGTGAGTTTGTTTTTTTGAAATTTTGTTTATTGAGCGGATTTAGAAAGTGAGACAATTTGCATTAGTACGTGAATTGATTGAGAAGAATCAAATGGTGATTCATACAATGCTAATGTAAGTTGAGATTGAAAATATATAGTTTTTGAATCAAATGGTAAAAATTTAGTAAAATTAGAGAATAACAACATATTATATAATTTTACGAATATATTTTTATATAATATGGAAAATAAAGAAATAACATTAATAAGTAAATCTTCAAGTTGAGAGTTAGGAAATAGCAACTCATATAAACCGTCACTAAGTTGAGATTGAAAATATATTGTATATACTTCAGGCTCAAACAATTTAGTTGAATGATATGATAATAGTTTTTATTCAATTAATGTTTTTTTATATAATACAGAAACTAAAAAAACAACTTTAGTAAGCAAATCTTCAAGTTGAATTCAATGAAATAAAAATTCAGATTATCCATCAATAAGTTGAGATTGACGATTTATAATTTATACTTCAGCAGCGACAAATTTAGTAGATAATGATACAAATAATAGGAAAGATGTATTTTTATATGATATAGATACAAAAAAAAATATACTAGTTAATAAAACTTTAAGTTGAAAACAAGCTAATGAAAATTCACTATATCCATCAATAAGTTGAGATTGAAGATTTATAACTTATTCATCATATTCAACAAATTGAGTAGAAAATAATACAATATATAGTACATCTCAAATCTATTTATATGATATAGAAACTAAAAAAACTATTTTAGTAAGTAAATCTTCAGATTGAAAAACTGGTAAACGTAGTTCATATTATCCATCAATAAGTTGAGATTGACGATTTATAGTTTATTATTCAGCATCAACAAATTTAGTGGAAAATGATATTAATAAAAAATTAGATATTTTTTTATATGATACAAAAACAAAAAAAACTATTTTAGTAAGTAAATCTTCAAATTTAAAACAAGGAAATGATAGTTCAGTGTATCCATCAATAAGTTGAAATTGACGATTTATAGTTTATTATTCAAAAGCAACAAATTTAATAGAAAACGACATAAATAATAATGTAGATATTTTTTTATTTGATACTGAAAGTAAAAAAACTAATATAATAAGTAAATCTTCTAATTGAGAACTTATAAATAATTCTGCATATAATCCTTCAATAAGTTGAAATTGAAAATATATTGTATATCATTCACATGCAAATAATTTAGTTGAATGAGATAATGGATATCATGATATTTTTCTGACAAAAAATCCATTATATGAAGAAGATAAACTATTAGATGAAAAATTATACGAAGAAAATTTATTAAAAAAATATGCACCAATATTATATTTACATGAAGACGAAGCATATAACCCTATAGAAATTAAAAGTACACTTGATAATTCAGATCTGAAAACTAATTTTAAAACCCTTAAATCTTCTCCATTAAAAGAATCAAGTTTAGTTTGAATGGATAAAGATACATATTTAGATATGCAAAATGTGAATCCTGGTAGTTCAAATTTAACAACAGATTTACCTGATGCAAATGCTTTTAGTTCATATAAAAATAAAGTTTATTGAAGGCACACTACACAAGATTGAAAAATAATTTTACAATACTGGTTTTTTTATCCAGTTAATGATCATAAAGATAAATACATAAAAACTCATTCTGTACATGAATGAGATTGGGAAATGATACAAATTATATTAGATGAATCAAATAAAAATCCAGAATACGCAACTTATTCTTCACATCACTGTGGATATAATTACAAATGGAATAGTGATGATAAGAATTTAAAATACCCATTAATAGTAAGATATAATACACATCCTATAGTTTATGTAGGTAAATGAGGACATGGTTCATGGGGAAGAGAAGGTACTAGTCTTTACTGTGTAATTAAAGGTAAAAATATTAATACCTTTGGAGGATTATCTGACACAACATCTTCAAAATGAAAAAAGATTAAACCAATATATTTAAATAATGATGAATATAATAAAATTGCTTCTGATAATTATGAGCTTGAAGTAATAACATGAAATGAAAATTGGATTAAATATCCTGGTAGATGGTGAGATTCAAATTTTACCTTATCATCTTTTAATAAAGGACCATATTGACCAATGTACATAGCATATGGTGATCAACCAAATAGATGGAATAATCCATTAGATTGGTCAAAGAATACAAATTCAACATATTCTAGTTTAGAAATTAAATCATCTCAAAAATTACATGTATATGATGATAAGTGAAATCATACTAGTATAAATAATTCAGGTATAGTAGAAAATAAAATTTCTAGTATATATTATGCTGGTATAACAAATGAATGAATAAAATATATTAATGCTTTAGGTAATGAAAATTTAAAATATATTCTTGAGTGAACAGAAAATTGAACTTTTGATTTAAATTTTTCTAAATATGATAAAAATACAAAAACTGTTAACAATCATATTTTTAATGATAAAGAAATAAAAAAATCTTCAATAAGTTACGTTAATATTAATTCTGATTCGGAAATTGAAATAGAAATGGATATAGAATGAGATTGAAAAATAGATTATAATATAAAACCAGATATTATAAATATTTTTAATGTAGATACCATAGACACACCCCCTCCAACTACAACACTATCCAACTCTTGAACACTCCTTACAAACAACTTCTACCACCCAAACAGAACAATTATACTAACAACAACAGACAACGAATGATGAGCATGAATTCAAAAAACAGAGTATTCAATAAATAGTAATGAAGATTGGAAAACTTACTCTGAACCACTTGAATTTACTGAAGAATGAGAATATACTATTTATTACCGTTCAATCGATCTAGATAACAATGTTGAAGAAACACAATCTGAAACATTTGAAATAGTTACAGCAAGATGATTAATTGAAAAAGTAAGAAATACTCAATGAATTGATAAAAAAGCATTGAAAAAATTAAATTATATATTGAAAGATAAATATCGGAATGAGGATAGAAATAGTTTAATAAAATATTGAAATAGATTTTTAAAACATTGTAAATATGCAATTAATTATTTAAATGATGATCTTTCAGATTATCTTATATATGCAACAAAAATAATTATAGATAAAGAATTAGAAAAAATTCCAGAAGAACCAGATTACAAATCTAAAAGAAAAGAAAAATCATATAATATATTATCTATAGAACTACAAGAAAACTTAGAATCATTAGATAATACTGAAGACAGGGAAGAAATATTTGAAATTTACTCAAAAATATGGTCAAATATAAAAAAAATGTTAAGTAAAATTAAACTTACTAATTAATAAATACTTAATTAATCTATAAATAATAAGCTTTATTTCAAAAAATTATTTAAATAATTAAAATTGAAATAAAGCTTATTATTATTTTGTCTTTTTTTATTTTTGTATATAATAAAATTATAAACCTTTACATATATAAAATTAAATTATATATTTGATTTTCCCCCTATATAAGAGAAATATTAAAACGTATTATAGGGAATAGGTCGATACCATTAAGTCTAGTCCCATATACCAATCCCGCTCCAAGCAGGAGAGAGAAGTAGAATATCTTTCCCCTTTTCAAGGGGAACACCCGAGGTACGAGGGGAAGGGGTTATTTCTTAACTTAATAGTATTAATGAATAGGTGATACAATATTTTCTAAGCAATAAATATGTCATTAGAAGCATGAAAAATAAAAGAATCTGAAAATAAAAAGAAAGAA
>CAZJHB010000097.1:0-5053 GCA_964545685.1 uncultured Candidatus Peribacteria bacterium
AGAATGGCCAGAATTAATTGAAAAGTATTATAAATGTGATTTGAAGATTAAGTTTAATAAGACAAAGAATGAAGATGAGAGGGAAATAGAGGTGAATTAGCCCTCACCCCAACCCTCTCCCTTCAAGGGAGAGGGAGTAGAACGATATATTTTTAAAAAAGTATAAAAAGTATATAAATTATTGCAAAAAATATTTTATTTTGTATAATAGAAAAAATAAGTTTTAATAAATAATTCTAAAAATTATGACAGTAGTAACTTTTGAATTTGAAGAAGATATAAAGATAAAAAATAATAAATCAAAAATTAGTATTTGAGATTTTTTTCAAATATTAAAAGAAAATGAAATTATTCCTGAATTAAGAGAATTAGATGAATCAGAAATAACTCCTGAGATAATGGAATCATATAGTAAGGCAAAAAACTCTGATAATTCTAGTTTTGTAAATTTATAATAATATGTTTAAATTTAAACAAGTAATTGAACATAAAAGTATAGTTAAATATTTATTAGATAGAAATTTAATAAAACAATATCAAAAATCAAAAGAATATCTACTTTTATGAAATTTAGAACAAATTGGTTTTAAACTTAGGCAACCTAAACAAGATAAAATTTATTATTTTAGAATAAATAAACAATTTAGAGCACTTTGTTATGTGGAATGAGAAGTTGTAAAAGTTTTTAAAATTAATAATCATCAAGATTAATTTTTTATTTTATATAGTAATTATAATAAAAGTCAAATATTTTCTTCATTTTAAAGCCAAAATAATTTTTGACAATAATATAAAAATTGATAATATTTATCATATTTTTACTGTATCGTCCCACTCAAATCCGACCACCTAAAAAAGTTAAGAAATAGGATAATAAAAAGTAAAACAAGTCAAAAAAACAAGATAAAATTTTTGCTAGAATTCATAGAAACAAAAAATGGCTTACTGTTCCCATTTTAAAAGAAAATAAATAATTATCAAAAATAATACTTTTAGTTATCAAAATTATATAAAATAGTTGAGTTAAATAATAAAATTAAACAATAGAGTAAAAAAATATTTTGACAGAACATTTATTTAGAAATACCTAGTTTGTAAGGCAAACAACAATATACAGAAAAAGATAATTTATTTTGTTTACCTTACATTAATTATATTTCTAAAAAATAACCTGTAAAAATAATTTTTCACAAGACAATAAAGGCTTCAACTTCAACCAGAAATATAATAATGTGGTATAAAAAATAATTTTGAAAAAACTAAAAAAAATGATATTTTAGCTAATAATTATTTTCAAAATGAAAGAAATGAAAATCACAGTTTTAAAAAAACACCTAAAAGAAATAGGTTATGTTCATAAAAAAGGAACAAATATAAGTATAGAGGTGAAATATAAAATATATGAATCATATTCAGAAAAACATAAAAAACAGTCCAAAAATAAGTTTTGCAAGTATTTAAAAGAGTTTGGTATATCGAGGACAGTTATTAAAAAAATAATTCAAATATGAGATAAAAATAATCCAAAATCGCTTACATTTAAGTTTTGGGAATTATATGAGAAAAACAATTATAAAAAAAGATATAAAAATACAACAAGAACAAAGAAAATAGAACAATTAGAAGAAAAACAAGTGAAATATATACAAAATTTAAGAGAAAATGAACCAAATAAATGATATAAATTATTTGAAAATGGTTTATTAATCCCAGAAAATAAAGAAAAATATGAAAAAATATTTTGAAAAGAATCTATAATATCAAAAAGGACTTTTTATGATGTAATAGAGAAATATAATATAGAACATAGAATAACCAAAAGACATAAAATATGACTATTAGCAGAACATAAAAAGAATAATACGCTAGAGACATATTTAGCTCAAATGCACCATATATATTGTTGATATAAAGCCCTTCATAGATGGCAGGTAGACATCAAATATTTAACAGATATACCAAATTATGTGAAGTTATGACTATTTGATATTTATTTGTATGAAATAACATTTAGAGACTATAAAACAGGTTTAACAATGTGTTATTTTTGAGATGATAGAAACAAGAGTAGTGTATTTATAGCCTTTGAAATGTTCAAAAAAATGATGAATAATGTTTGAATAGAGCTAAAAGATATAACATTCCAGTTTGATTGATGAGCAGAGTTTAGTAATATAAGAATAAATTGAGTAAAATGAAGCTTAATAGAGATGATAGAAAGAGATTTCTGATGATATAATCTTATAAATAGAAAAGAACAAAACTGACATGTAGAATCATTTCATAGAAGAATAGAAGAAGATCTATTTGATACAAAAAATATATCTAATTTAAAGGAAAAAGTAGAACAAAAAAAGATAACAAAACAAAATTTGAAAAAAGAAATATTAAAATTGCTAAATAAATATATGTTAAACTTCAATAATTATTGGTATTCAAGCTATAAACCAAGATATGAAGTATTTGGTAAGAAGTCACCAATAAATATAGTAAAAGAAGATTGGAATAATAAAATAGAAAGTAAAAAAATAGATATTAGTTATTTAGAAAAATATGCATGAGCATATGATATAAGTAAAGCATATAATTTAGTAAGAATACAGGATTATAGTAGCATAGTTAATTCTAAATTAATGATAATAGAAAATAAAGTTGATTTAGCAGTAAAAAATATTAGACTGATATCAGATAATTATTTATCTCAATTTTATGAATTTTTGAGTCCTAATTTTGATTCAACTAAAAGTGGTCGGATTTGAAACGGGACGATAGATTATCATATTTTTACATTATTTTTTTATATATTTTTTATGATAAAACAGAATAAACAAATTTGTAATGGACGCAGGCCTGCGTCCACTATGTGGGCATTTACCCTTGTCGAACTAATAGTAGTAATAACAATACTAGCAATTCTATGAACAATAGCATTTATATCGTTACAATGATATTCTGCACAAGCAAGAGATTCTAAAAGAGTATCAGATATTCAAAATATTAAAAAATCATTAGAATTATTTTCATTAAATACTTGAAAATATCCTAAACCAGATGATTATTTTACAGTAAGTTATGGAAGTCAAGATTTACGGTATCAATGAGTAGTTTGAGATCAAGTAACAACAAATTTATCAAGAAACTTAAATGAAAAACCAACAGATCCACTTACAGAATCGCAGTACACATATTCAAGTACTTATGCTTGAACTGAATACGAAATTTTGGGATTATACGAAAGCAACTTAATTTCATCTAATGTAGGGGTGAACCTTGTGTTCTCCCTTCCTGCATTGGCTACAACAAAAAATTATCCAAAAATAAATTGAAATTATAATTGAGTATATGTAAAAGCAGGGACTTATTATCTACCAACCCCAAGTATAATTAATGGTAATGTATGGGCAAATACAGATATATCATGAGATTCAACATTCTTAGAATCACAAGTAATAACTGGATGAGATAATGTACTTTGAGTATCAACTTGATGATTGAATTGAATAACAGTAAATGTATTTACATGAGAACTAGATACAACTAAGTGAGAAGATAGTAATGGTAACAAAGCTTTATTAGCTCAAGCTTTTATAGATACTTATAGTTGAACAATATTAGCAAGTGTTGGAGCGTATAAAGAAATAGTAGAAACTGAAAGTGAATGATTTATTAGTTTAGTTGATGATTTTGTATTGAATAAGGATAATTTTATAAATTCAACAACTAATAATTCATCAAGTAATAATACTCCATCATGGCAAGATGAAGATCCAAACTGTCAAATAGCAATAGATGTAACAATAACTTGAACAGATTTATCTTGAAGCCCAGTTACACAAATTTGGGCATGATGTAATTCAACATTATGAACTTGATTAGAATATAATGAAACTCATGATAAAAGTTGTCGGAATTACGAATGAACATATACAAGTATAACTTGATGTGATTGAGCGAGTAATGAATTAGAATCATCATATACTTCACATTGAGTAGATAATATATATTGAAAATTATATACTTGGGCTGAGGCTTCAAAAACAGATTGAACATGACCTTGTCCTAGTTGACGGAGTTTGCCATCACAAGAACAATGGACTATATTATTAAGAAATTTATGATGTAGTAGTAGTGATTATATAAATGCAACAACTACATGATGGAAATGTGATTGATTGTGATGGAAAAATCATACAGATCTTGATAAAAATGAAACAAATAATTTAGAGAATGCACTTAAAATACCTTTAGCAGGTAATAATAGTACTGATGGTTCTACATTTCAAAATCGTGGTTACAATACATTTTTTTGGTCTAGTACTAACTTTAATTCTACTTATGCATGGTGAATAGGAATACATCGGAATACTTTATGAGTTTCTCGTGATCTTTTTACTAAGACAATAAAGTTTCCTGTTAGGTGTATAAAAGATTAATAATATTTTAAGTAAAAACAAAAAATGAAAGTAATCTACTTTCATTTTTTTTAAATAACTACTTCTTCCTACTCGCTAAAATCACAACAATAGTTTTCAAAATAATCTTTAAATCTAATAAAAAGCTCCAATTTTCAATATAAAACAAATCAAGTTTTGCTTCATTATCAAAGTCATTAGTTTCTCTTCAGTTAACTTGAGCCATTCATGTGATTCAAGGTTTGATAGTTAAAAGTCTTTTTTGTTGCAGAGAATATTTTTCAACTTCTCTTTCTTGATGAGGTCTAGGTCAAACAAGACTCATGTTTCAAATTATAATGTTGAAAAATTGAGGTAATTCATCAATAGAATATTTTTCTATAAAGGTTCAAATTTTAGTTTTTCTATGGTCATTTTTTATTTTATATAAAGCTCATTTTTGAGAATTTGATTTTTTTATTAATTCTTATTCATATTTTAATGCTTTATCTACACTATTATTTACTCGCTCTTGTATTGTCTCTTTCGCAGCTTCAGATAGTTGTGTAATAATCTGATTGTTAAGGTTTTGTAATATACCTTTTAGTTGTTTAAAGCCGTTTTTTTTAACCATTTATAATTCCAAATGAATATGTTTTGTT
>CAZJHB010000098.1:0-4961 GCA_964545685.1 uncultured Candidatus Peribacteria bacterium
TTTTTCAGATATATCTAAGATAATTGGAATAGACCATATTATTCAATTAGCTAGTTTCATATTTTTTAATACTCACAAAAAATCATCTTTTTTCAAAAATCAAGTTAGGGGAGAATATGTTCAATTTGAAATATTTAAAAGATCAATAATTTGCTCTTTATCTAAAGTAATTTCAAATCATTTATCATAATTTGTAACTTTACCTGATAAAATCAATTTTCATCAATGTGGTTTTACTAATTTATTCATTATTTCTATTTAATATAATATTTGTATTTGCTCCTCCTCCGCTTAAGCGGAGGAATTCAAGGATGGGTTATTTTTTTATTTTTTCTAATATAATATCATGATTAACTCAATTTGTTCCAACAAATCAGTTTTGAAAGGCATTTTTTTTATTGTATTTTAACTTCTTTCACTCTATATCAGTTACTTTTCCTCAAGCTTCTGTAAGTATGATTTCAGGAGCACAGGTATCCCATTCTTTAAACTTATTATATAATGTTAAGTAATTTCATGCTTCTCATTCTGCAATTCTTCCACATTTTATTCAAGCACTTCAACAAGGAATCTTATTAAGTCATAACTCATTAATAAGATCTTTTTCAATATCTGAAAGATGGCTTCTACTTACAAGAATATTATTATTTTGCTTATCTATATTTATTTTTTTTTCTATTCATTTATTAATTAAAAAACTTCATTTTCATTTTTCAGCATAATATAGTTTGTCTTTTACTGGAATATATACTACTCATAAAATAGGTTCTCAATTTTTGACTAATCAAATCATCACTGAAAATTCTCAATTTTTATTTATAAATTCTTTTGTTCAATCAAGAGGATCTATTATCCATAAATATTCCTCATCTAATCTAGATAAATCATCTTTTAATTCTTCAGATAATATTGCAATATTTGTTGATTTTAATCAATTTATTATAATATCATTAGATTCTAAATCTGCTATTGTAAGAGGAGATTGATCATCTTTTATTTGAGTCTCAAAATCTCAATTATATATTTCTAAAACCCTTTTTCATGCTTTTACAGCAACATTCTTTGCAATTTCTATCATTTTTACTATTTTTTTATTTTTTAAAACAAATTTAAGTATAATAACTTATTAAAAAATTAAAAATTTAGTTTTGTTTTTAATTTTTACTATAAATTTTTCTACTTATATAAATTTAAAATTATATTTATATACTACAAGTAACTAAAATACATTACTTCTAGTATATATTTTGGTATTCAAATTTTACCCCTTCAATTTTCTAACCTCTCTTACAAAAATTTTAAAACTACCCAAATTAATTACTACAAAAATTAAAAACCAAATAACAAAAATTCATCAAAGCAAGAAGAAACTATTAATTCTTGAGATTCACTCCATAAATACAAGTCAATATTTATGAATAGCAAATCATAATCATCACATTACAATGATATTTTTAATGATAGTAAAATAATAATAATTTATTCTATATCTTACTCAAAGAAAAATTTCTTGAAGAGTATAAATAAGAATCCATCCCATTCAGGTAGCAAGTGCTGCACCGTATACTCAAATAATATTTATAAAAATAATATTAGTAACTAAATTAAAACATACAGCAATAATAGTAATTTTTACTCTAAGAGAAACTCTTCCTATTCAAGCTAAAATATTTCCATTGATTTGAAGTAAAAAATTAAAAATTAAGAATAATATAGAATATTTTAAGATAGTTCAAGATGTAATAAATTTTTCTCAAAATAATGTATAAGCTATAATTTCTGCAAATACAAAGAAAAAGATATTAAACATTATAGCTATCATGATAAAATTATTTGAAAAGATTTGTTTAATAAGTTTTATTTTATTATGTTCTTTTTTTGAATGTAGCTCAGAAAAAACTGGAAAAAGTAATTGAAAAATAGGTCAAATTAATAAAAAGGGAATTCAAATTATACTAAGATAATTTGTATAATATCAAGCATCAGTAGTTCATAGAATATAAATAATCATTTGCATATCTATCTGACCTAAAAGTGTTCAAACAGATGTTCAAAGTAAGACTAAACTTGCATATTTTGTAAATTGTTTGATTAATTTTTTTTGTATTAAAAACTTTTGTCAAACAAAATATTTTTTATAATATTTTTGATAAAATATAAATAAAACCCAAAGGATTCAAATGTAAAGACCAATAAGCCAACTATAACTGTAATTAACTAGTGATGAATAATCTCAAAAAAATATAAATAATACAGAAAACATGACAAAAAATGATCTTATAAAATCTGATAATTTTAAATAAAAAGTATTTTGAACTGCTAGAAAAAATTGATTAATAGTTTGAAAAATATTTGTACCAATAAAGAAAAATGCAAATATTTTTAAAGTGTCTTTTGCAGCGTCTGTTTTAAAATAATGTTCAGCTATAAAATCAGTTCCAAAAAAGAAAAAACTAGCAATAATAAGTGAAGTTAAGATTTGCATAAAAAGAGCATAAAACAAAATAGATTTTACTTTATCATATCTTTTCTTTGTTACAAATTCTGGAATAAAATGTTTCAAACTTTCCGTCATTCATAAATCATTATAAGCTGACAACATAGTTATCAAACTTATAATTCAATATAGAATTCATACTTCAGATACAGTTAATTCACTAGATATTATTATTTTTGTAATATATCAAATAGGGCCAATAATAAAGGAAAAAAGGTATAACCAAAAGCCTTTTTTTAAAAATTTTTCTGTTAGAGTTCAGTGTTGGTCTATCATATTTTTTTATTTAAATTTGTATAAAGTATTAAATATTATTTTTTATATAATCAATAATTTCTTTTGTATTTATAAAAGCTTTTTCTAATTTATTAGCAATTTTTTCTTCATCATAATTTAAAAAGGCATTTATATGAACTAAATTTCTCATTTTTCTAAAACTATCAATTTTTTCAATAATCTTTTTATTAATTATTTTTTTATCTTTTGCTCAATTTATAAGTGCATTAAAATTAATTGAACTATTAAAATTTATTTTTTTTATTTCTTGTTTACATATAAATAGTTTTTCAGTTTCTTTAATTTTTTGTAATTTTTTAAAATCTTCAATTTCTAGATATTTTCTTTTTGATTTTTCATCCGTTAATTTTGATTTAATAAATTCATAAATAATTGCTTCAATAATAGAGCCTAAATATACAAATATTGTATGTGATTTAATTTCTTTTAGTTCATCTGATTTACATTTTAATAATTCTTTTTAATAAATAAAAGATACATAACCAGAAAATAAATATAAAATTTCTTGTAACTTTATATCTTTTATAAAATCAAATCTTAAATTATTCTTAAAGAGAGAAATATGATAATTTAACTCTTTTGTCATTTTTCACTTTTTCAATATATTAAATCATGTAAAGCTTGATCTGCTTTTTTACGGGCTTCTTTAATTCTTTGTTCTTTTGTTTTTTTCATAAAAATTTATTATATTATAAATTATTTTTTATTTTCTGTTAGAGTTCAGTGTTGGTCTATCATATTTTTTTGTTTATAAATATTCTGAAAAATAAGTATAATAATTTATGTTAAAATGAGAAATTTAATTTTTAAAAAAAGTAATACCTTCCTCCTTCCATTCTCTTTAGCTTTACTCCGAAGAATGAATGTGGCTTAGTTATACCACTTTGAAAGGTGAAATTAAGGAGTATTTTTATAAATATCTCATCTACTATTTCAATCAATAAAAATAATAATCAATTCATTTTCATTTATTTCATATATGAATCTATATTTTCATATTCTGAGCCTATATTTATTTTTTGTTCATTTTAATAGCTGAATATCTAATCTATTAAAATATGGATTTTTTTGAAGAATTTTTAAATATTCAGTAAATATTAAAATAATTTTTTCTCATTTATGTTTTTTTAAAAATTTTAAAATTTTTTTTTGAAGTTTAATATTATACATTTTATTTTAATGAATTTAAAAAATTAAATACTTCATCTTCTTCTATAAATTCTAATTTTCATTCTTTTTTATTTTTTTCATATTCTAAAATAGCTTGTTTTTCAAAATTATCAGGTTCTATTTCTGGAATATAATTTTTATTCATACTATTATATTTATCTATACTAACAATAACAACTTTAGGTTTATTGTTATTCATAATAAAAACTTCGCCTAAATTTTCAGTTGTATCAAGTACATTTTTTGTATTATTTTTTAAATCAGTTGATGAAAAAAACTTTTTTTTAATAATTTGATTCATAATTAATAGATATTATAATATATAAAATTATGATATAATTATATCTAAAATTATATATAAAGTCAAATTTAAAATATCCTAAATAATAAAAATATTTTTTAATTAGGATATTTTTCATATACTATTCAAGTTTTAACTAATAATAATAATTTAATGATTGAAATATTTAAAAATATTATTGATATTTTTCTTGCTAATCCTACCGCTCAAACTATTTGAATTGTAGCATTTTTGGTTTCTGTTTATAATTTTTGATTCTGTAAAGATAAAAAATTTATATTTTTTACAATGGTAGCTTCTGCTATTTGGTGAATTCATTTTTTACTTTTGTGATTACTATCAGCAGCTTATATAAATTTAATAGATGTTTCAAAAAATGCACTAGCATTAAAATATGAAAAAAATAAGTATATGACTGTAACTTTTATAGTAATATATACAGTTATTTCTTATTTTACTTTTGATTGATTGATATCATTAATACCTTTATCAACAGCAATAGCATCAACAATTCTAGTATTTTATGTAAGAGGAATTTATTTAAATATCTGATTTTTGTTTGTTATAGGTCTTTGGATGACATATAATTATTTATGACACTCTATTTGATGATTTACAACAGATACTACTATCATGATTTCTTGAATTTTTTGAATATTAAAAACTATTTATAAAAGCAAAAAGGCAAAAAAGAAA
>CAZJHB010000099.1:0-4927 GCA_964545685.1 uncultured Candidatus Peribacteria bacterium
AATTATGATAATATGTTTTGATTTAGAAACTACATGACTTGATAAATATAATGATAATATTATAGAGATAGCATTAGTTAAATTTGATGAAAATACTTTTGAAGTAATAGATACTTTATCTACTTTAATTAATCCAAAAAGAGAGATACCGGATGTTATTTCTAATATTACAAATATTTTTGATAAAGATGTTGAATTTGCTCCTTTTTTAGAAGATGTAAAGAAAGAAATAGAAGAATTTATATGAGACTTACCATTACTTTGACATAATGTTTTTTTTGATAGAGATTTTTTTATTGAGAATGAAATTAATGTAAAAAATAATTTACTTCTAGATACTTTTTTTCTTGCAAATTTTTTAAATTTTGAAAATTCTTCTTTAAATTTAGAATTATTGTGTAAGGATTATAAAATTCCTTTTTCTTGAGCTCATAGAGCAATTAATGATGTACATGCTACTATAAAATTATTTAAAAAATTATTGAATACTTTTAATAAATTAAGTCTTTTTAAAAAAGAGCTTATTTATTTTATATTTAATAATTCAAAAGATTTAAATGTAATATTTTTAAAAGATTTTTTATTTAAAAATAAAGATATAATAGAATTAACAAAAGAAGATTTTGAAAAAAAATTATTAAAAAAATTAGAAAAAATAAATTTTGAAGAAAATTCTATATGACAAAATACTAAAATAGACACAAAAAAAACAAATTACTTATTTAAAAGTATTAAATGACTAGAAATAAGAGAAAATCAAGAAAAAATGATGTCTAAAGTCATGTCTAATTTAGAAAAAAAAGAAAAATTAGTAATAGAAGCTCCTACTGGATTATGAAAGAGTTTTGCTTATTTGTTACCATCTATTTTATTTTCTTTAAAGACTTGACAAAAAATATTTATATCAACGAATACTAAAACTTTACAAGATCAACTTTTTTATAAAGATTTGAAATTTCTTTATGACAATATTGACTTCCCTTTTATTTATACAAAAATTAAAGGGAAAAAAAATTATTTATCATTAAAATGATTTTTCGAGGAGATTTATTTATGAGATTTTATCTATGCAAAAGTTTCTTTTTTGATTAAAATAACTTTATGGCTATTAAAAACTGATTTTTGAGAATTAGATGAACTAAATTATTATTGAAAAGAATTTTCTTTTTTAAGAACCATTAATTGAGAATTTTTATTTGAACAAGAAAAACATTCTAAATATAATAAATATGAATTTTTATATAAAGCTAGATATGCTGTTAATAATTCTAATATTATTATAATTAATAATTCCCTATTATTTTCAGATTTAAAACAGAATAATTCAATATTATGAAATATAAAAAATTTGATTATAGATGAAGCACATAATATAGAAGATTCCATAACTGATTCTCTTAGAAAAAAAATAACAATTTCAATTATTGAGGATATGTTTTTAAAAATTGAAAATATTTTAACTAAAAATAATATTAGAAAAATTGATTTTGTTAATAAAAAAGATATTTTATTGAATAATCTTATATTGATTTTTGATTATGCATATTCCTATTTAAATTCAAAAAATCCAGAAAATAATTACTACAAAAATTGTTTAATTATTGATGATTTTTTTGAAAGATTTGGTGATTTTAAAGAAATTATAAAGAAAATTAACCTTGATTTACTTTTTATTATAGATTTTTTAGCTGTTATATGAGAATTTAATTTTTCTAAAAATATTATAATTCTTACAGAATATTTAAATATTATTAATATTATTTTTGATAAACAAAAAGATATTTATATAAAAATAATTGGTTATAATAAAAACATGTGAGTGAGTTTTGAATATACTTTACTTAATCCTTGACAGTATTTACATGATAATTTATATTCTAAAGTTGATTCTCTTTTATTTACATCAGCTACTTTAAAAATATGAGATAATTTTGATTATTTGAAAAAGATTTTATTATTGGATGATTTTAAATTTGTTTCATATGATAGTGATTTTGATTATAAAAAACAATCTACTTTATTTATACCAAATGATTTATGAAATATAAAAAATAATTCTTGAAATGTAATAAATTTTTTAAATGTTTTTTATAAAATTGTCAAATGAAGGACTTTGACGTTGTTGACAAGTTTTAATATGATAAAAAATATTTATACAAGTCTTAATCAGGATTTAAAAAGACAAAATATAAATTTATATGCTCAATCAATTTGATGAAGTAAAATAAAATTACTAAACTTTTTTTTGGAATCACCCAAGAATTCTATTTTATTATGAACTGATAGTTTTTGGGAATGAATTGATATAAACTGAGAAAAATTGAAATATTTAGTTATACACAAATTCCCTTTTTGAGTACCAAGTGATCCAATATTTCAATCTAGAGCACAATATTTTAAAGATCCTTTTAAAGATTATTCAATTCCAAAAGCTATAATTAAATTAAAACAATGATTTTGAAGACTTATTAGAAGTAAAACAGATTCATGATTGATTATTTTATTAGATGATAGAATAATTAATACTTTGTGGTGACAAGAATTTTATAAATCTTTTCCAAATACTATTAATATAAAAACATCAAGTTCTAAACAATTTTTATCTATTTTAAAAAATAAATAAGTAATATTTTTAATATACTTTTTCAGATTTTCCTTAATTATAAAATAATTAGTTATTTTTTTTTGTTAATTATTAAAATATATGATATCATATGTATATATTTATATTTTTATCATATAAAACATGAAAGAAAACCAAAATAATAATATAGATAATATAGATAATATAGATAATATAGATACTTCAAATATTTTTGATGATTTTACAAATGATGATAATCTTAAAGAAGAAATAAAACAAATGGTAGAAACTCAAGATAAAGATTTGTTTTATTATTTGATTGTAATAAAGAAAATATTTCAATATTTTATAATATTTATTATTTTAATTTTATTTATTTTATTTTTTTATATTTTTATTCAAAATAATGAAAATATAACTGATAATTCCCTATTAAATCCACTTTGTTTTATTATTTTATGAGATCTTCAAGAAAGTTGAAGTCCTTATTGTTCATCAATATCTTCTCTTTATAATGAATATACTTTAGAGTTTGAAGAAATTACAGAAAATTATTTGTGAAAAATAAATTCAATTATGGAAAATGTATATAAATTAGAACATTTTAAAGATTCTAAAGAAGTAGTTTTCTTAAAAAATAAAGCTATTTCTAAGGTAGATATAATTTCAATATTAGAAAATTTTGATAATCTATTAAAAGAATTTGAACCAACAGAAAAAGAAAGATTATTATGTTATGATATGGAAATAGAAGATACTAACATATTAAAAGTTACCTGTGAATCTTATTCTGCGTGATATGATAGTTTGATAAAATGATTTGATTGAACTATTGATAATTATGTGTGATGAACATCTATTTCCTACGCAAATAGTTTTATAAATTATATAAAAACTCAATCAAATATTTTTTCTATAACTTCAGAACCTGAAACATTTAATTCAACTTCTTTATTATTAGAAGAAAATTGATTTACAAATAAAACAAGTTTTGATTTGGAATTAGAATATAATTCAAGTAATATAATTTTTTAAATTTTAATATCATGAAATTAAATAAGAGAGAAAAAAATTCTTTAATAATTATACTTATTTTTCAAGTATGATTAATTATTCTATCATTATATTTTTTGTTTTCGTATATAATGCCTAATTTTGATTTAATAAAGGTAAAAAAAGAACAAACTACAAAATTATATAATAATATAGTTGAGTTAGAATCAAAATGAATAAATTATAAAACGTTTAAATCTTTAAATAAAAATATTGAAGATGAATATTTAAAGAATGTATTAACTAGTTTAACAGAAAAATTTTATAATGATCACTTTATAAATACTGATCAAGATAATTTTGAAAGATTTATTTCAAATAAAATATCAGAAATGACTAGTGAAGAAAATCAACAATTATTATTATTACAAAATGAAAAAATAACTAAAATTTTACCATCATATATTATTAATAATAATGATTCTACTGAAAAAAATGTATTAACTAATTTTAAATTTATTAATTATGTAGAAAAAATAGTAAATACATTTAATTTAAAAACAACAGATAAAATATGAATAAATAACGTAGAAGTAGTAAGTGAATATGAAAATTTAAATTCAAATACGAATTTAGATGTTAGTATATTTGAAATTCCATTAAAACTTAATTTATCTTGAAATAAAAAGTGAATATTATATTTTTTACATTTTGCTTATAATGTATGAAATATTAAAATAACTGAAGATGATGATATAATTGTTAATAGTGATGATTTTTTTTCTAAATATACTGTTTTAAAGTGAGATGAATACAAATCAGATTATAATATATATGAAAATCAAATTTTTGATATTGAATATATAAATATGGGTAAATATATAGATTGATCTACTAATCAAAGAGAAGAAATTAGTTTATATGATTTTATAATAGAATATCAGGGGAGTGAGTCTTATAATATAGATATTAAACTAAATTTTTATGTAAAATGAATAGAACAATATGAATTAATAAGTTTTATCAGTTCTGTATTAGAACAATATGATGATTTAAAAGCTAGAGTATCAAAACAATTTAAAGATTTATGAACAGAAAATTATGATGTAAATATATCTAATGCATATATATATTTAGATGATAATACAAAAAATATGCAAAATTTTGAAAAACAATTATGAAAAAAAGAAAAATTAGATACTTTGTATTCTAAACTTATAGAATATGAAAAAAAGTTTAAACAAATAGAAGCTTATTTAAATAAATAAAAATATGAATTATAAAGAAATTATTATAAAATTAAAAGATTTAGTATATAAATGAGATAATATTCAAGAAATATGTGACATT
>CAZJHB010000100.1:0-4881 GCA_964545685.1 uncultured Candidatus Peribacteria bacterium
AACTTGAAAGAGAAATTGATGAAATGGTTTATGAGTTGTATGGTTTGAGTGAGGAAGAAATAAAGGTTGTAGAGGAGAATTTGAAGTAGTTTAGTTTATGTAATTTTATTTGTTTTTCAGTTATAATATAAAGAAAACTGCTATTGAGAATTTTGATAATGAAAATTCTAATAATCAATCATTTTATATATCTTTAATTACTTGAAAGGAAATAAAAGAATTTTTAGAAAATAAGTGAATTTATGAAAATATGAGTTTTGATGAATTTATTGAAAGAAGTTTTATTAAATGGTTAAAATAAAAAAAAGAATGTTTTCTATAGAAAACATTCTTTTTTTACATACCACATCCTCAAGAACATCCTCAACAAGCACTTGGTGAACAAGAACTTCCAGAATTATCTCCTCATATTATACTAATAAACATTGATTTTAATTCTTCATTTTCAGGAATTATTCATTCAAAAATTACATTTCTAAAATCTATAGACTCTTCTTCAATAATAAGAGCAGGTTCTTTAGTGATATTAAGCTCTTTAATGATATTTTCATCATTAGTTTCTTCAACTTTGATAAATTCATTTAACCCTAATTCTTCAAGTATAAGACTAACTTTATTAGTTAGTTTGTTTTCTTCATCTGCATATATTTTTACTAACATTTTATATTATTTATATTATAAAAAAATAAAAAGTATTTTTATTATAAATAAAAATACTTTTTATAAAAATTTTTTTCTTATTTTGTAAGTTTTTCTGTTTTTTTCATTCTAGCGTAGAATTTATCAACAGCACCAGTTTTAAGAATTCTTTGTTCACCTGTATAGAATGGATGACAATTAGAACAGATTTCTATTTTTTCATCTCACGCAATAGTTGAATCAACATCAAATTCTTGTCCACAAGAACAAGTAATTTTTACTTTTCTTGATTCTGGATGTATTCAAGTTTTCATAGTTTTTTTTGTTAATTTACCGGCCAAGTACCGAGTAAAAATATATAAATATATTGGTTTTATGGTGCCGAGAGAGAGACTCGAACTCTCACGCGATTAAGCATTGGTTTCTAAGACCAACATGTCTACCAATTCCATCATCCCGGCAAAAAATAATGAATAATGAATAAATAATAATGAATAATCTAAAAAAAAATTATTCTTTATTCACTATTCATTATTCATTAAAAAAATGGTGGGCAGAGAGGGATTTGAACCCCCGAAAGCGTAGCTAGCGGATTTACAGTCCGCCCCATTTGACCACTCTGGAATCTGCCCATATTATTAAAAAACGGCTATTATTTACAAATAAGCCCTTTAATGCTTTTTTCTTAAGCTATTCAGTGCATTTTTTGAAAAAAAATGGAGCCACTTATCGGATTTGAACCGATGACCGTTCGCTTACAAGGCGAATGCTCTACCAGCTGAGCTAAAGTGGCATATTTTTTTCAATGCTTTGGTATTTTATAAAAAAACTTTATTAAGTCAAACTTTTTTTTACAAAAAAAATTATTATAATAAAATTAATTAATTTAATTAAGTAAAAAATAAAAATAATGAACGATAAATTAAAAGAATTTTTAAATAGTAAATCAGATAAGAAAAAAATAATAGTAATTTATTGACCAACAGGTTCTTGAAAAACTTCTATGAGTATAGGTGTTGCAAAAAAAGCTAATTGAGAGATCATTTCTACTGATTCAAGACAAATTTTTAAGTATCTTGATATTTGAACAGGTAAAGTAACAGAAGAAGAAATGCAGTGAGTTAAACATTATATGCTTGATATAATAGAACCAAATCAAACTTATTCAGCTTGAGAATTTAAAAATGAAGCTGAAAAAATAATAGAAGATATATATTCTAGATGAAAAATACCAATATTATGTTGATGAACATGACTTTATATAGATAGTTTGATTTATGATTTTGATATTCCTAAAATACCTGCAGATGAAAAAATAAGAAAGCAGTTAGAAGAAGAGGCAGAAAAATTTTGAAATGAATATGTTTATAATAAATTAAAGGAAATTGATCCAGAATATGCAGAAGAACTTCATCCTAATAATATTAGGTATGTTATTAGAGCAATTGAAGTAAAAATGTTAACATGAAAATCAAAAAAAGATTTTAGAAAAGAAAAAAAATTAATTTACGATACTTTATTTTTGACTCCAGATATTTGAAGTAGAGAAAAATTATATACAAGAATAAATAAAAGAGTAGGGATGATGTTTGATGAATGACTTGTAGAAGAAGTAAAAGGATTATTAAAAAAGTATAAAAAAGAGGATTTTTGAATGCAACAAACTATTTGATATAAAGAAGTTATTGATTACTTGGAAGGGAATTGAGAAGAATATAAGTGAGATAAAAAATTAAGTCTTTGAGAAAAAGTTAAATTGTGAATAAAATTAAATTTGGATGAAACAATAGAGTTAGTTCAGAAGCATAATAGAAACTATGCTAAAAAACAATTTACGTGGTTTAAAAAATATGAAGAATAATATATATCCGTAGGGAACGCAGGCCTGCGTTCCCAATAAAATTTCATTTTTTTTCTTATAAAATTTAATATTGAAAAAAAGAAAAAAAATATTAAAATATATTTATAATTAATAATAAAAAATAATTTATGGCTACAATTACTTTAGATATTCCTGAAGAAATTAAACAAAAATTTTGAATATGAGAGCAGATTTCTTATGATAATTTAATTATAAAAACAATTTGAGCAGAATATGTTTCTCCTGATTTTAAGTTTAATTCTTATGAAAATATGTTAGAAAATCATAAAAAAGAATATGATAAATTAGAAAAAATAGATAAAACTAAGTTATTAAATATTTAATTATGATTAAAATTAATAATATTTATGAAACAAAATGAGTTTATGATTTTTTAATAAAAAGATGATTATTAAAACAGTATAAAAAATCAAAAACATATATTAGCTTGAATTTATTGAAAAACAGATTTAAAACTGAGAAAACCTAAAGAAAAATGAGAATGGAGTTTTAGAATAAATAAACAATTTAGAGCTTTTTGTAAAATGGATGATTGAGATTTAATTGTTTTTATTATTGATAATCATCAAAAATAAAAAAATTGAAAAAAAGAAAAAATATGTTAGAATACATTTAATATATTTTTTCTTTTTTTTTATGAAGTCAAAGTTGTTTACAAAAAGTAGAATTTTATTTTTAATATCTGTTTTTATTGTATTTTCTATGCCTCTTATTTATAAATATTTATCCTTTTTATTAAAGTAATGAAAAAAAAAATAATAATAATATTTTTGGTATTAATTTTTCTGGTAATAGTTTTTATTATCTGAGTTAATTTTTATGTGCTTAATTTTTCAAAAACAAATTATTATAATAATGTTGATGATTTGGAAAATACTTATGTTTGACTTGTTTTGTGAGCTGCAGTAATGTGAAATTATAAGCCATCAAATATTTTAGAAGACAGATTAAAAGTAGCTTATGAAGCTTATGAAAAATGAAAAATAGAAAAAATTATTGTATCATGAGATAATTCAATTTCCACATATAATGAACCCCTTGTAATGCAAAAATATTTACTTGAACTTTGAGTAGAAATAGATGATATATATCTTGATTATGCTTGATTTGATACTTATGATTCTATATATAGAGCTAAAGAGATTTTTTGAGTTAAATCTTTGTTAATTTTTACTCAAAATTTTCACTTAAAAAGATCTATGTATATATCTAAAAGATTATGAATACAAACATATTGAATAGAAACTAATTTAAATAATTATATAAATACTAATTATAATAATTTTAGAGAGATATTTGCAAGAATAAAAGCTTTTTTAGATGTAGAAATTTTAAGTTCAAAACCAAAATATCTTTGAGATAAAATAAAAATTGTAAGTGATGAAGAAATTATGGAAGCAAAAGAAGAGATCTTTCGTTAAACTTATAAAAAAACATTTTGTTAGAGACGTTTTGCCAAAACGTCTAATAGCCAAAACGTCTAATAATAATATTTTTACTTAAATATATTAATTTTATTTTCACTCAAATTTTTTATATTTTCTTTAGTAATTGCTTTTAAAGCAGTTTTTCTAAATCTATTTTTAAGAGTATCTAATCTTATTTCTTTTATTTGCATCATTGTATCCATAAAAGTATCAAATTTTTGAGCAAGTCCAGAATAAATAACTCAAAGAGAATATTTACTACAAGATTTTGCTTTTTTAATTCAGTATGATTTAATTACTTTAACACTGTTACAATCTTCTTTTAAAGATTTGCTTTCTATAATTACAAGATTTTTTAAATCAACCTCTTTAGTTCATTTATCTCTTAGATTTTCAGTTTTTACATCAAAATCTATTGTTAATCTTTCTTCTCAAACTTTACTTACTAAAGTAATTCTTTTGTATTTTGTTTTTATTGAAGGAGTAATTTCAGGAGCTTTTATATCTTCATACATACTTTGCCAAATTCATTCATAGAATCTAGTTTTTCCTTTTGTCATAATTCCATGTTCATCAATAGGAAAATCATATCTAAATTTTCTAGTAATTCAATTTTGTTTTTGTTTATATTCAAAAAATGCTAAATTAGAATCTTTATATAATCTTGTTCTAATCTTTGTTCTATTTTTCTCTTTGTTTTGATGTTGATTATAGAAAAAATAATCAGGAGTATCCATATATATATTATCATATGAAAATATTCTATTTCAAGCTATTTCTAATATTCTAAAATCTTTTAATAAGTCATCTAGTATATTACTTAAATTTTCTCTTGTTAATAAAAATTTTGTATCAATTCTTTTTAAAAAACTTGCTTTAGCATTTAATTCTGTAAGAGTTAAAGGTTCAAATTTCATTAATTGTTTATCAAAA
>CAZJHB010000101.1:0-4865 GCA_964545685.1 uncultured Candidatus Peribacteria bacterium
ATTTTTCCCCTTTTCAAGGGGAATACCCGAGGTACGAGGGGAAGGGGTTAAAACTAAAGGGTTACAAAATTTCAAAAAATTAACATAGAATTAATATAGGCTTAGTATAATAGAATTACATTTTATTTTCTAAGCTTATTTATTTATGAATAAAAAAATATTTAAGCTAATCTTTTTAGTAATTTTAATGGGAATTTGTCCATTAAGTTTTGCGAACAGTGATGTTGATAGTGATTATACATTGATAGATTGTATGAATTGAGATGATAGTATTTGAGTAGCTTTTGATTCTGGGATGCCTTATAAGTCTTTGAAAAAATGAATAGAAGCAACTATAAATTACATTAATAGTAATGTAAATAAAGTTTGAAATGAGGAAACTGCTTCTTGAAAGACTTTTAATATAAAAGTTAATTGTAGTTGAGTTAATTTGCTAGATTGAGAGATAAAACTTGGTTTTGATTGAAATAAGTATAAGAATGAATTGGTTATAGAGTGAGTTTGAGAAAATTCTTTGATTATAAAAGATAGTTATTTTTTTCTACCAAATAATAGTTGAAATATTACTTTTATTAATGCTCTTTTTGAAATGGGTAATAAGTATAATTATTATTTTAAACCAGAGTCTGAGATACCTAAGTTTTTAAGTTCTTGAATTAAAATAAAAAATTCAAATATTAAATTAAAAAATTGATATAATTTAGCTTATGGTAATGCAAAATATTATAATTTAACTTATCTTAATTGAAATTATTATCCAGGTAATATAAAGTATTATTATAGTAATCAACAATTAATTTTTAATTCTAATATACATATAGAATTAGAAGATGATTATATCTTTGCTATGCCATTATTTGTAAAAGATTCAAAAATAGATTTTATTAATTCTTGAACTTGAGTAATTCATGATGTTACTTTCTTAGCAACAAACAAAACAAGCTATTTTTCTAATACGAATTTTTCAACAATTATTTCAAATGAGA
This sequence comes from uncultured Candidatus Peribacteria bacterium, assembly GCA_964545685.1. Taxonomy (GTDB): domain Bacteria; phylum Patescibacteriota; class Gracilibacteria; order BD1-5; family UBA6164; genus CAZJHB01. The sequence goes on from CAZJHB010000101.1 coordinate 987, forward strand.
TTGATTTGTGATGAAATAATTTTAAAACAGTAAATAATGAAAAATTTGCTTTTATAAATAATAAGTTTGTTAATTTTAATGAGTTTATTTTTGGAAATGATTTAACAAATATTAATAAAACAATTTTTATCAATAATTTTATAGATAATTTAATTTCTTTAGATATTAGTAAATCTTATAATCTTTTTAATAATGTGTTTTCTTGAGAATATATTGATGAATATGATATTAATAATTATAGAAAAAATTATTTAGAAGAGAGTAAATGAACAAAATGAATTTTTTGGTTTTTTAATAGGAATTCAAATTATAAAAATTATCAATTAAATATTTCTTCTTCTAGTTTATATAAAGAAGTTACATGACAAGATATACCTGAAAATAATCAGGAAGTTTATATTATTTATGAATAAAAAATGAAAAAAATATTAGTAATATTGTTATGATTTTTTATATTTACTTCTTTTACTTTTGCTAGTTTTACGATAGTGGATATGGAAAATGAGTATAGTTCTTTAAATTGAGTAGATACAATAGAAGGAGCTTATAGTGATATATCTACATGATTTATTTGAAATAATTTTGATAATTTTGATGATTGAGAAATAGAATATTCTATTGCAACTTGATATTTGTGAAATAATTATGTTCAAGTATCAAAAAATGAGTTAAAAAATACTTTTTTTGTTTGAAATTTTTGAAATAATTATGTTGAAATTTTGTATAATGAAAGAAAAAATATTTTTCCCGTTTGATATTTTGGTTCTTATAGTTGAACTATATTAGATTTTTGACTAATAGATAATGAAAATGTAGAAGAAATTACTTGTAAAGAAAACAAAATAAATAATAGTAGTTCTTGAACTTTAACTAAAACTAGTTCTTGAAATTTTAATGAAACAACATTTTTAAGTTATAGCTGAACAGTTTCTTCAAGTTCTACATGAACGGTTTCTTCAAGTTCTAAAACAATAGCATCTTCAAATTCTACAGTAATTATTCCTTCAAATTCTTATACTACTTGATCAACTTCTTCTACTACTAAATCTTCAAGTTCTTGAGGTGGTTCTTCATCATATAATAAATATATTAGTATAAGAGATTTTTTGGAGGAGCTTTATTGAATAAATATGAAGACTCAAGATATTTATAATAAATATTATTACTTATTGTACGAAAAAAATTTAAATTCAAGTTTGGATTATACTTTGTTATCTTGAATTTTAGTTTCAAAATATTGAAATATTGTTATTGATGATAATAATTTGTCATTTGATTTATTTGTTAAATTATGAATCTTTAGTGAAAACTTGAAAAGAAATTCAAAAGTTAAGAAATCATATTTATCAAATATAATTAAAAAAGTTCAATTAAATAAATCTTTTAAACAAGATATTAAAGATAATATTGATGATGTTTTTAGTTTAGACAAAAAATATGCTTTTGATGATTTTATAAAAAATTATTATATTAATAAAGAATTAAATAGTTTATCAGATAAAAATAAAGAAAAATTATTAGCTTGTGTTAATTTTGAATCATGTGTAGATTATAATTATTATTATGATTTTTTAGATAAAATAAATAAAAAGATAGATAGTTTTGAATATAAAAAATTATGAATTGAAATTGATGATAATAAAGAACTTAATTGGTTTGAGTATTCTGATGTTATTTTGAGAATAATAGCAAAAGAGTGATTGTATAAATGAAAACATTCTTTGTCTGAATATTCTGAATTTATAAATATAATTAATGAAGCAATTTTCTATTGAGAACAAATAAAAAGTAATGAAGTTTCTTATTTTACTTATAAAGGATTGAATGTTGAATTACTTACAAATAAAAAATTATTTAATTCTATAGAAAGATTATCAAATACTTTTTTTGATAAGGTAGTCGATATTTATAGAAAAATACAAAATAAAGAAAAACTACTTTTTGTATTGAGAGATTATTTAAGTAAATATTAAATTATGAATAAAAATTCAAAAATGAAAAATAATAAACAAGTAATTTTTTTTCAAAAAATTAATAATAAAATAAATTATTTTTTTGAAAAAAAGGCTAAAATTTATTTTATTGACAAATATTTTAAAATTATAGTTAGTATAATTATATTTATATCATTATTTTTTATGATAAGATTATTTTGGTATACTTGAGAATTTTCATTTTGATGTTTAGGAGGATTTATAAATTTATGTTTAGAACCTGAAGTATCATATTATTTTTCTTTTAATACAATTTTGTCAATTTTTCTAGTTATATTTTTATTTTTTATATATTATTTAGTTATTAAAAAAGAAAAAGTTAGCAATTGAGTAAAATTAAAATATATAATTTTTTTATTAATTTTATCTTTATTTTCAAAACAAATATTTAATATTGTTTCACCTAAAGTATCATTTATGTATTGAAATAATAAAACAATATATAATAATGTAGTAACTAGAAAATTTGATGTACATAAATATATTTATTTAATAAATAAATATTGTAAAGAATGAATTAATATTAGGGAATATTGTAATAATAAATATATAAATGAATTTTCATCAGCAGAAGAATATATATATGTATTTGAAAAATCAATGAAAAATAATTTAGATTATGTTTATTTTCTTACCGTTGTATGATTAGGATTTTCTCCATATTTAGATGAAGTATTAAATGAATATGGTAATGATATTTTGTATGCTTATTTAATAGAAAAATTTTGGGATAAAGATGAAATAATAGATTTTTTAGAAGATAAAATAATTAATATGGAATTAATTTTGCTACTTGAAAAAGTAAAAGAATTTAAATTAGAATTTAATAAATTAAAAAAAGTTTGAAATGAGGGAGAAATATTTAATTTTAAAAATAATATTGATCTTAAAATAAAGAAAGAGTTAGAGTCAATAGAATATTTTAAAAATAATTTAATTTTTTAATAAAATATATAAGTGAAAAAGATAATACTATTTATTTTTATTTTGCACTTATTATCTTTTAATTGTTATGCAAATTACTATTATGAAATACAAAAACCAGATGATTTTCAGCAAAAATATTTAAGTTTTTGAGAAAAACAATGTTGAAATATTACTCAGGAAGATATTCCTACAATTTTTATACCTTGAATCTTATCATCTTGGTATAGTGAAGAATGATTAGAAACTGAAAAGGTAAAAAGATGGATACCTGATCCAATTACGCATTCTTATGATACACTTTTTTATACTTTTAAGAAAAATTGATATGAATTAAAAGATGTATTTTATGAATCTGAATATGATATTTATATAGAATGAAATCCAAAGAAATCACTTTATCTTTTTTGATATGACTGGAAAAAAGATAATAAAATTACAGCTACAATGTTGAATAATTTAATTTCACAAATTAGGAAACAATATATTGAATATAATTGATGTGATATAGGTTTGGTAAATATTGTAGCTCATTCTATGTGATGATTAGTTGCTAGAGCTATGCTTGAAGATATGTGTGTTAGTGAAGAAGAATTAGAAGAATATAAGAATATAGAACAAGCAAATTGACAAATATATGATTTTACAAGTACAAAATGTAGTGATACTACAAAAATTAATAAATTTATTACAATTTCTACTCCTCATAGAGGATCTCCTCAAGCTTTTCCTATATGGGAAAAATGAGATGTGGGTGCAACAGATACTTTAATAAAATCAACAACTTTGTTAAGTCAGTTTTCAATTACTAATTCTAAAAAATTTTATTCTATTGTTCATTGATTTAATAAAAAAATTCCAAATGGAATAGTTGCTATATGACAATTATTGCCAGATATTCAAAATGATAATGATTATAATGATAAATTAAGGTATTTATTAAAAGATAAAGATTCTTATT
>CAZJHB010000102.1:0-4841 GCA_964545685.1 uncultured Candidatus Peribacteria bacterium
GTTGAACTATAAAATCAATTTGATATTGAATTTTTAGTTCAAAATTAGAAATAGAATTTTTTACTTGAGAAATTGTTCAATATCTAAAAGTACCTAAATTAATTTTTGAACAAATAAAAGAATCACCTTCATATTTTGATTATTATAAAGAAAATATAAAGTGAATTTTTAAATCAAAATTAGTTGAGGAAAATATTGTTTGTTAAGAAGTTTTTAAAAATTTTATTATATAAAATAAGTATAATAAAAAATTTTTAAATAAAATTACATAAAAAAATTTAAAATATAGAAGTTTATATAAAAATATCTTAATTCAAAACAATTAAGATATTTTTGTAGAATTAAGTATAGTTAATTATTAACATAATTTATATTAACATTTTATTTATTTTAAAGCAAAATTACTATTTAATTTAGCATACAATTTTGTCCTTTTACCCAAAAAAGTTGCAATTAGTTAAAAATTTTTTAACATAATTACAACTTAAGTGTTAATTTTTATTTTGTTTTATAGTTTCTAAAATTTCCATTTACACAAAACTAATTATTCTCCCTAAAAAAAATACCTTACAAATTTGTAAGGTATTTTTTGTTAATTAATTTCAATATGGTACAGTTGGTGGAGTAAAACCTTCCGTCCATCTTGCTATTCATTTTGAAATACGAAGTTCATCTATATAACCATTAAAATACCAAAATGCTGGATTTGTATAATATGTACCTATTCTTACATCTAAATTTGAATTATATATTGAATTAGAAAGTATATTATTATCAACTTCGAAACCATTTATATACATTGTCATATCAGATCAATTTCTTACGAATGCTAAATGATTCCAATTTGTACTACCTGGAGCCCATGTATAATATAGACCATTCTTAGTATCAACTGTTCAATCAGTAGTCCATTGAAATCTTAATCCTCAATTATAATAATCAAGTGACCATCATCTATTATCACCATCCCATTGTTCAATTAAACAACTATTAGTAATACTATTCCATTTTACCCAAAAATCAATAGTAAAATCTCCACTTCCAAAATCCCAATCTTCACTATCTGGAATAGTTAAATAATCTCAATCTCAATCAAAATAAAAAGCATCATCAAATTTTCATGTACTTGATATTTGGACATCTCAATTAAAAGTTAAAACATGATTTGAAGATGAACTATCTCAAATTCAATCCGCATGTATTAACAATTTAGTATATTCATCATTTCAACTATTTTCAGAATCATTATTATCATCATTATTGGAAGTATTACTACTATACACTGTTCTATTCAGCACTACAATATCAACAAAATCTACCATTTCTCAGGTACTTATTCTAGATAGTATATCTGCATACATTGTATCATTAGCTAAATCTGAACAACTATAAGCTGTTTGAAAGGCTTCTACTAGAGCTGATTTTTCTTCATCTGTTGAATCTTCTGTTATAGTTCATTCATATACTGATAATGTTATATTCAATCATCATGTTGATACTCAAAAAATATTAACTCAACCTGTTACTATTTGTGATGATAAAAATGTATTATCTCCAAAAAAATCTTTATCTAGCCATATATTAGCATTAATAATACTTGGTGTTGGTACATAAAAATTTACTGTTTTTATATAAATTCAATTATAGTTTCAATCTATTTTGGGATAATCTTGACCAGCTGCATTTACGTTTTGAGAAAAAATTTGGGCTACACCCTCTCCTGTAGGAGAGAGTTGGGCTGAGGTTATACCTACCAAATCACTTTCATACAATCACAATAACTCATACTCTGTTTGACTATGTGTTGTTGAATAAATATATTCTCACTCTGTTAAAGGATCTGTTGGTTTCTCATTTAAATTTCTTGATAAATTGGTTAATACTCCTTCTCAAACTGTTCATTGATACCAAACTGTTTCTCATGAATATGATACAGTTATTTCATTATCTGGAAGTGGATATTTTCATGTATTTAAGGAAAATAACTCTAAACTTTTTTTGATATTAGAAATATCTGATAATCTTTTAGAATCTCTTGCTTGTGCACTATATCATTGTAGTGATATAAATGCTATTGTTCATAAAATTGCAAGAATTGTTATTACAACAATTAGTTCTACTAAAGTAAAAGCAAAATTATTTAATTTTATTTTTTTTGGTAGTTTCATAATTAAAATAAATAATAATATATTTATATAATAATTATTTTTCTAACTTTTCCAAAAAAAATATTTATAATTTAAATTTTGTTACTACCAATCGATAAAAAAAGTCATTTCAAATTAAAATGACTTTTTAAAAAATTAGGAAGAATTAAGATATTTTTATATAAATTTTTTACTTATAATTTTTCAATTAGAAATAGTATATTCAAGTTTTTGTGTTCAATAGCTAATAGCTCATTCTATTCAGAATTTTTTATGAAGAATCAATTTTATATTATTATTATTTAATACTGATAATTCAATAAGTATATTATCTCAAGTTAATTCTAATTTTTCTTTTCAAATAAAAAAGTTTTCTTTAGTTATAATTATTCAATTTTTTTCTAAAATATTTTTAAGATTCCCATTTGGATCATTATATTTAATTTCTATGTTATCAAACATTTTTCTATGATTGGGATAAGGAATAGATATAATATATGGATATAATGATTCAACTTCTTTTTTTAAATCTTCAATTAAATTACTAAAGTCTTCTTTTTTGTTTTCAGATCATTTATAAAAATCATCAATTCACATAATTATAATAGTATTATAAAAAATAATTACTTTATAGTATTATTATAACAAAAATATTATATAATAGCAAGAATTATATTTGTTAATGTTTTAATTCTTTAATTTTTTCAATAATTGTATCAATTTCAACAAATCATTGTATTAAAATATATTCTCAAGTTTCATTATTTAATATTATTTTTGAAGGAACAGAATCAATTTTTAAATAACGTCCTTGTTGAAATTCTTTTTCTACTTCTTCTTTGTATGTTTTATTATTTAAACATTTATTAAATTCTGTTTTATTTATTCCTAATTTAGTAGCAAGATCAGTTAATTTTGATAATTCTATTCATTCTCATCCTCAAATAGAATTAGAATATATTTGTTTTATAAATTTAAAATAATTTTCATCATTATCTGACAAGTGTTTTATACAAATTGTAGCAATAGCTTCATTCATAGAATTTTTATATGTTGGTAATGGAAAGTTTTTAAATGAATAATTTATTTCTGTTCAAAATTCTTCTATTAATTTTTCTGAGATATTTAAATTACTTTCTTCAATACAATGTTCACATTCTAAATCAGAAAATCAAATTAGACTAATAGTGGCTCAAGTATTTCATTTTATAGGAGTATCTTTTTTTAATTCTTCTATTTCATAATTAGTTAAATATTTACGATTATTTTTTTCTGCATCTAGTTTTTTTTCAATTTCTTCTATTAATTCTGGTTTTTGTTCTCTTAATATGTTTATATAGCCATTTATTTGATTTTTTTGTAATTCTTTTATGAGTTCATAATTATCTTCTCATCAGATTTTATTATATTCGACTTTCATTATTTGTTTTTGAATATTTTTTTCTAAATTTTTTGAAATTAGATAATTAGTTAAAATAATCAAAGAGCTACAAAGTATTATAAGTATTGTTAAATAATGATTATTTATTTTTTCTAATTTTAAGATTTCATTTTCTTTTTTCATTTTGTTATTATTAGTATATAAATTATTCAGATTTCATTATTCAAAGAGGTTCTTTTAATTCTTCACTTATTGGTAAGTGTTTTATTATATAGGTTATTGAACAATAAAATGTATTATTTAAATCTATAAATAAATTATCACTACTCATTAAACATCAATTTGCTTTTCCTACTTCATATTGTTCTAATGATTGTTCTGTATCTCAAGCTTCTATGTGTCTGAGTCAATCTATATTATAGAGTGTTCATTCATAATTACTTTCTTCCATTTTGTCAACATATTCTAAAACACAAGCATTTATTCAAGGTGTACTTACATAGTATCTAATTATAGGCACAATTAACATGAGAACTAGTGCGGTGGTATATATTATAACACTTGTTCTAATCCAAAATTTCTTTTTTTTTAGAATTTTATATTTTTTAAAACGTTTTTTTTTAGTCATAAATTATTTTTTATTTTATTTTTGTTAATTATAATAAAAGACTAAGATTTACAAAAAGTATTTAATAAAAAATTTGATTATAAAAAAAAAAATATAAAATAAAGTAAGAAATATTAATATAAATAAATAAAATTAATAAAAAATGGAAAAACAATTATTTGAATTAAGAGAAAAAAAGGAGATATTATCAGAATTAGAATTATATATTAATTCAATAAAAGAAATAGTTTCACAATTACAACAAGGTGTTCATATAAAATCTTGTAGATGTAGCTATTTTCCTTTAAGAGCAACAGTTGAAATGGCTTTAAAATGAGAAATTTGAGAAGAGTTTAGATTAATCAATAGAGGAGATGAAGATATGGTAATAGAACTAGCTAATATGTTTATAAATAATAAAAAATAATGAGAAATAAAATAACACATTTTTGAACAGCTGAACAGACTTATGAGATAAGAGAAATAGTTGAAGTTTGAAACAAAATTGAAGAGTTTTGAGTAGATATGATTTGGGAAAATATTTGAGATCCAGTTAGTAAGTGAGAACATATTCCAGATTGGTTAAAAAAAATAATTAAAGATAATATAGATAAAGATGATAGTTTTGCTTATTCACCATCAAAAGGAGTATTAGAAACTAGAAAATATTTAGCTGAAAAAAATTGAAAAATTTCAGCAGAAAATA
>CAZJHB010000103.1:0-4819 GCA_964545685.1 uncultured Candidatus Peribacteria bacterium
GTCATTGATTATGAGTAAAAAAACTTTTTTTGGAAGAAAAAATAATTAATTATAAGTTAACTTTACTTGAGTGAGCTATAATAGCTCCTTGATTTTGAGGTAGTTATTTTTATGCATTATTAAAAGAATTATCTAAAAAACATAATATAGATTTAAATAAAAAATATATAGATTTATCTAAAAGAGAAAGAAATATAATATTATATTGAACTTGAATTGATATTTATAGAATAACTTATAAAAATGAATTTTGAGAGCAAAAAACATATAATTCAAGATTTGAATGAATAATTAATTCTTTAACAAGAAGATATTTTGATTGATGAGCAGATAAGTGAATTTATGATGATTTTATTGTAGATATGAGTTGTCCATCATGTAATGGTTTAAGATTAAATAAAGAAAGTTTAAGTATTTATTTGTGATGAAAAAATATATGAGAATTATCTAACTTTTCGGTTTATGATTCAATAGAATTTTTCAAAAATTTAAAGTTGACAAATCAGCAACATACAATAATAAAAAAAGTATTAAAAAATATAATAGAAAGATTAGAATTTTTAGTTTGAGTTTGACTTGAATATATTACAATTTCTAGGAAGGCACGTACTTTATCTTGATGAGAAGCTCAAAGAATTAGATTGGCAACACAATTATGAACAAAATTAGAATGAATTATATATGTTTTGGATGAACCTTCTATTTGATTACATCCAAGAGATAATGATATGTTAATTGATAATTTAAAGAAATTAAGAGATATTTGAAATACTTTAATTATAGTTGAACATGATGAGGATATTATGAGAAATGCTGATCATATAATTGATATATGACCATGAGCATGAATTCATTGATGAATAATAGTTGCCGAGTGAAGTATTAATGATTTAATTAAAGATAAACAATCAATAACTTGACCGTATTTGGATCAAAATAATAAAAATGTATTAAATGCTAATAGGTATATAAAAAGATGATTTAGACCAAAATTTGAAGATTTATTAAAAAATTGAAAAATTATTAGTATTATTTGAGCAAGTCAACATAATTTAAAAAATATTGATGTAAATATTCCTTTATCTAATTTTGTAGTTGTAACTTGAGTTTCTTGAAGTTGAAAATCAAGTTTGATTAATGATATTTTAGCAAATTATTTAGCAGTTAAATTAAATAGAGCTAAAAAAGAAATTTGACAATTTAAAAAAATTGAGTGACTTAATAATTTAGATAAAACTGTAGTAATAGATCAATCCCCTATTTGAAAAACACCAAGATCTAATCCAGCAACTTATACATGAGTATTTACCCATATAAGAGAAGTCTTTTCAATGACTCAAGAAGCACAAATTAGATGATATTGACCTTGAAGATTTAGTTTTAATACAAAATTATGAAGATGTCCTGCTTGTGATTGAGATTGAGTAAAAAAAATAGAGATGTATTTTTTACCCCCTATTTATACAGAATGTGAAAAATGTAATTGAAAAAGATATAATTCAGAAGTTTTAAATATAAAATATAAATGAAAAGATATTTCTAAGATATTAGATATGACAGTTGAAGAATGACTTGAATTTTTTTCAAAACATCCTAAAATAGTAAAAATATTGAAAATACTTAATAAAGTTTGACTTTGATATATAAAATTATGACAATCTAGTACAACCTTATCTTGATGAGAAGCTCAAAGAATTAAATTGTCGACAGAATTATCAAAAAGATCTACTTGAAAAACTTTTTATATATTAGATGAACCTACAACTGGTTTACATTTTCAAGATGTTGATAAATTATTAGTTATTTTACATTCTTTGGTTGATAAATGAAATACTGTTTTGGTTATTGAACATAATATGGATGTTATTATGAATGCAGATTATATAATAGATATTTGACCTGAATGAGGTAAAAAATGATGAAAATTATTAGTAACTTGAACTGTAGAAGATATTAAAAATTGTAAAGAAAGTTTTACTTGACAAGCTATAAAAAAGTATTTAAATTAAATTACTGCTATGAAAATATTAAAAAAGAATGTAGAAATTACAAATTTGTCTAATTTTAGAATAATGGCTTATACGAAGTATTATTATGAGATAAATAGACAAGAAGATGTTTGACAATTAATAAAAATAATTGATTTTTGTAAGAATAATAATTTAAAGTATTTATTTATTTGATGATGAACAAATTTACTTTTTGCTTTTGAAGAATTTAACTGAGTAATAATAAAGAATAATTTAAGAGGTTGTGATTATAATGAACATACTAAAATATTAGAAGCTTATTCTTCTGAAAGTTTATCTAGAATAGCTTTAAAAAATCAAGAAATTTGGCATAGATTCATTTGATTACCTTGAACTATATGATGAGCTGTTTTTTGAAATTCATGATGTTTTTGACTTGAAATAGAAAATAACTTTTTAGAAGCAGAGGTATTAAATTTAGAAAATTGAAAAATATATACTATTTCAAAGAAAAATATGAAATTTGCTTATAGAGATTCTATTTTAAAACAAACAAAAAAATATTTTTTAATAAAAGTAAAATTTGATATGTCTAAAAATAATGAAAAATTTGAATCTGATATAGATATACTTTCTTTTAGAAAAAATAATCAACCTGTCTGAAATACTTGTTGAAGTTTTTTTAAAAATCCAACAAAAGAATTTTCTGCTTGAAAATTAATAGAAGAAGTATGATTAAAATGATATAAAATATGATGAGCTTATTTTTCAGAAATACATGCTAATTTTTTAATGAATGATAATTGAAATTATAAAGATTTGTTAAAGATTATTAATTTAGCACAGAAAAAAGTAAAATTACAATTTTGAATAAAATTAGTTCCAGAGGTAAATATAATTTATAATTAATTATTTTAAATATGAAAAAAATTTATGAATTATTTATAGTTATTACTGTATTTTTTATTTTAGTTTATTTTTTATTATATACTTTTTTATTTGATTCTATGTGTACTAATTTTAGAAATAGTTCCACAGTTGATAGTAAGCAAATTATATTAGAAATATCAAATTGTAAAGATTCTTTAGTTTGTGAAATGAATGATATACAAGTAGATGATAAAAATAATATAATTGGTTGGACATGTAATAAAAAAGTTAATAAATATTTTGAATTCGATTTTTATAAGAATTTTATAAGTTCTCTATATAATAATATATTAAATAAATTTTAATAATGGTAAAATTAAAACTTCAAAAGTACTTATCTCAAAATTGAATTTGTTCTAGGAGAAAAGCAGAAGAATATATAAAAGAAAAATTAGTAAAAGTAAATTGAGAAATTGCTCATATTGGACAAGTTATCGACAGTGACGAGGATCAAGTAAAATTGCTTAATAAAGCAATAAAACAGCAAAAAGAATATGTATATTATATTTTTAATAAACCTAGATGAATTGAAACTACTTGTGCTCAAAGATGATGAAAAAGTATAATTGATATAATAAAAATTAATCAAAGAGTATTTCCTATTTGAAGACTTGATAAAGATACTACAGGACTTATTTTATTAACTAATGATTGAAGATTAGCAAATTATTTGATGCATCCTAGGTATGAACATCAAAAAGAATATATAGTAGAAACTTTTTGAAAAATAAATGATATTCAATTAGATAAAATGAGAAAATGACTTTTTATATTATGATCTTATACAAAAAAAGCAATTATAAGAAGAATATCTTCTTGAAAATTTTCTATAATTATTACAGAATGAAAAAATAGACAAATAAGGAGAATGGTAGAAAAAGTATGATCTAGAGTAAAAAAATTAAAAAGAATAAGAATAGAAAATATTAAGTTATGAGATTTGGCTATTTGAGAATATAGACAATTAAAAAATAATGAAAAAATAAAACTTTTTACTAAATTGTGATTAAAATAAATTGGGTACCGGTACCCAATTTATTTTTTTGTTTATGTGAAGATTGTGTGAAGATTGTGTGAAGATAGTAGACATTGTAGACGGTACCGGTACCCAAAAATATCTATATTTTAAAGTATTGTGGACGGTACCGGTACCCCTAATTTTTTTTATTTTAAAGATTTTAATGTTATCATTTCTTTTTTTATATTTTTTAATATTTCTGTGAAAGTATTATTCATTTCTTCAATAGAATCAAAATTTAATAATCAAAAATTTTTAAGTTTTAAACTTTCAGTACTTAAATTTTTAAGTATTTTTATTATTTGGGTATCTGTTTTAGTAATATTTTCTTTTTTTTGATAAATATTATAATATTTTTTTATTATTGTATCAAATTGAGTATTAAGTTTGATTCATAATTTTGAATAGGTTTTCTTTTTTGCTAATAATGATTTTTTATATTCTTCTTGTTCTTTTATTACAATATTTTTTATTTCATTTTTGTTTTCTTTTATTTCTTTTAATATTAATTCAATTATTTGATTATATTCGTTTTCATTATATTCTTTGTTATTTATATTTTCGATAATATTTAACATATCATTAATTTCTCATAATTGTTTTTCAATTTTATCTTTGTTAATATTATATTTATTCAATAAAATATTTATTTCCTCTTTTAAATTATATGTATAATTTTTTATTAAATTTAGACGATCTTTTATATCATTTCAATGAACTATATGAAATGACAAAAAAAATAATATTGTACAAATTAAAATAAAATTTTTCATTAATCTTTGGCTTTTTTTGAAATAATAATTATATTATATCTAACTAATTTTTTATATCAAATGATTTTTTTATAATTATGATAATATGTTTTGATTTAGAAACTACATGACTTGATAAATATAATGAT
>CAZJHB010000104.1:0-4799 GCA_964545685.1 uncultured Candidatus Peribacteria bacterium
TCTTTTATAAACTAACACTCAAAATTCATTTTTGCATATCTTCCCTAACTTCTCTCCAATTAGGCATATATTTATCCATATATGCTTTAAAATTATCGTTATGTTTTCTCTCTAAAATATGTATTAATTCATGCAAAATAACATATTCAATATGCTTTATATCTTTTTTCATCAATTCTAGATTTAACCATATTCTTTTAGCTTCAATATTACAAGAACCCCATCTAGTTTTCATGTTTCTAATTCTAAACTCACTTATTGAAATTCATGTTTTATTTTGCCATTTTACTATTAATTCTTCAGATATTTTTTTTAGTTCTTTTCTATACCACTTATCCATTAAATTTTTCTTCTGAATAATTGAATTTGGATTTCTAAGATATAAATCAATATACTTTTTATTCTTAATCATTACTTTTCATTTATTAGCTTTATTAATTCTTAATAAATATCTTTTTCATAAAAAATAATGACTTTCTCAATTCACATATTCTCTTGGTGTTTCTCTATCTTGTGATAAAAATTTTTTAATTTGTTTTTTTATCCAAGCTAATTTTCAAACAAGCAAAAGACGAATAACTTCATCATCTGTATGAGATGGTGTTGCTATTCTAACTCTTCAATATGGAGGATAAACTCAAAGATGAATATTTTTTATATTCTTTTTAATAACCTCAACATTTATGTTATTTATAGTAAGTACTTGCATAAATATAATTAATTTAATATTCTTTTTGATTTTTAATTATTTCAAACAATTTATCAAAATCAATATATATATTATTATCTTCTTTTAAAAAATTATTTTCAGCTATATTTTCATCTAATTTTACATTATAAAATCATTTTAGTGTTTTAATTATAGCTTCTTTAAGACCTCTTTGTCTAATTTTATTATTCTTCCATCAATCTTTTTTTGTTTTTAAAATAGTTTCATGAACTTTTAAAGCTATTTCAAGTTCTCATCAAAGATTATCATATAAAGCTTTTTTTGCAACTGTATTTATATCACTAGGAATATCAGGTTCTATTAATGGTTCTTTTACTTTTTTAGCTAATTCAACAATTTTTTTTAAATAATTTTGATATTCAAGGGCTTGTTCTCTTCTTTGTTTAATTATTTCATCTAAAAGTTTAGACATTTGCTCATAATATCTAGGGTTTACTTCTTGTTCATCAATTATTAATTTACGGATATTATTCTCTATGGTTTCAGCCATTGCTTCTTGATTTTTTCTAATTCTCTCTGGTAATTTTTCTTTAAATTTTTCAAAATTACTAATAACAAGTTCAAGTAAACTAATATCATCAAAAGCTGATATTTTTTTGCTTTCTTCAGCTGATATATATGAATCTATTAAATGTCTCATTGCAGGTTCATAAGCTTTCAAATCAATATAATCTCAACTTGCTAATTTTATCTCATCTCTAATATCACTATAGTATTTAACATCTCTTTTAATTTTTAAAGCTTCATTTTCAGTATATCAAGCTTCTTGCATTTCATTAGCAATATTTGCATATGCTCTTATAAGAGTTACAACATATTTATATAAATTATGTCTTTTTTGTTCATTATTTTTTAATTCTATAGGATTAGCATTTTTTCCTACAAAATAATGAATAAAATCTGTAGTTGTTCTATTAGGTCATACTCATTCACAAAGAGCCATTACTGTTTCTAATGCTTCATCTAATTTTTCTTTTGCTTTCTCTAATCTGTCTGTAAGAAGTCATGCTACATCTTCTTTATCATAATCTTCAAAAGCACCAGAAGTATAATCTCAAATTGCCTGTTCTACTTTTCCAAATAAATCTTTATAATCAATAATGTATCAATATTCTTTACTTTCTCAATCAAGTCTATTTACTCTTGTAATTGCTTGAAAAAGTCCATGATCTTTCATTGATTTATCTATATATAAATAAGTAGCTGGAGGAGCATCAAATCAAGTTAATAATTTATCAACAACTATTAGTAATTTCATTTGTCATGGTTCTTCTATAAATTTCTTTTTTACTTGTTTTTCAAAATCTTCTATTTTTTTTATTGCTTCGTTTTCAGGAATATTAAACCAATGTCCTAACATTTTTCTATATGTTTCATATTTTTCTATATTTTCAGTTTCTTCATCTCCTCAAACTGTTTCTCATTTTATACTAGAAATACTTGGATTATATGAAGAAATTATTGCACATTTTTTAAATCAAGCATCTTGAAAAAGCTCATAATATTTACATGCTTCATAAATACTTCCCGCAACAAGCATAGCATTTCAAGAGCCCTCTGATAAGCGAGGTTTAGTTTCAAAATCTAGTAAAATATCTGATATTATTTTTGTTAATCTAGATTTAGAGCTTAAAATTCTTTGAAGTGTTCACCATTTTTTCTTTAATTGTACTAGAGCATAATCTGTTAAACCTCTTGTTTTTGATTCAAACCACATATCAATTTTTTCTTGTGAAGTAATTTTTTGATCTATATCTCTTGCTTCATATCTCAAATCTAAAACTACTTTGTCTTTTACTGCTTCATCAAATTTATAAGTATGTATATATTTTCAAAAAGTTTCTAAACTTGTAGATTTATCTTTTTTTAATAATGGTGTTCAGGTAAATCAAACAAATATAGCATTTGGAAGAATTAATTTCATTGCATCATGAAGTTTCCCTGATTGTGTTCTATGACATTCATCTACAAATACATAAATATCTCATTTAGCTTCAAAATCACTTGGTAAATTATTTTTTAAATCTTCAACATAATATTCTTCATCAGATTTTGTTTTATTTCAAAATTTATGAACTAGTGAACATATAAGATTTTTTTCTTTATTGTTTAATTGCTTTATCAAATCTTTACCACTTTTAGTCCTATAAATATCTTCATTTACTCATAAAAATACTTTTTGAATTTGTGAATCAAGTTCTTCTCTATCTGTAATAATCAAAATTCTTGAATCATTTATATTCTCAATAATCCATTTTGTAAGCCAAACCATTGTTAGACTTTTACCACTTCATTGTGTATGCCATATAATACCTCACTCTCTTTGTTTTAGTGTTTTCTGAGCTTCTTTTACTCAAAAATATTGATTTTGACGACATATTTTTTTGACTCATTTATCAAAAACAATAAAATCATGTATCAATTCCAAAAATCTCTCTTTATTACATATTTGAGATATATTTCTATCAAGAAAATTATCTACATCACTCTCTTCTTTCCATCACAAATAATATTTTTCAGGTGTTTTTATACATCCATATTTTAATCATTCTGTATCATTTCAAGCCATTACAAATTGAATTGTAGAAAAGAAGTTTTTTATAAATATTTTTTTTTGATTATCTAAATTTTGTCTAATTCACTCACTTAATCATATTTTACTTCTCTTTAATTCTATAATTCATAAAGCTATACCATTAACATAAATAACTATATCTGGTCTTTTAGTATTTTGCCCTATTACAGTTACTTCTTCTGCTATAGCAAAATGATTGTTTTGAATATTTTCCCAATCAATAAGCCATAGTGTTTGATTATTTTCTCAAATATCCTCTTTAACTTTTACTCAATAACGAAGTTTAGAATATACTTCTTTATTAATATCATAAAGGCTTTTACTTTGATCAAGAACAATTTTTTCTAGCTTTGTAATTGCTTTTTTTATAATCTTTTCTCAATATCCTCTTTTTTCAAGACTTTTAAAAAGTAAGTCATTTTCCACTGGACTTTTTCTTGTATCATCTTTCCAATTTCACATATATTCATATCATAAGTAACTTCTAAAGAAATTAACGACTCTATCTTGAGTTGCTCTTTCTAATTGTCAGACTGTTTCTAGTTTCATAATTATATGGCTTAATATTAATTAAATATTTTTATTTTTTTCATTTTCATAATTTTTTCTCTTCACTTTTTCTTTGTCTTTCTATCTTTTTTAAATCTATTTCAGCAGGTAATTCTTCAGGTTTTATTCAACTATCTTCTAAATATTTTCTTACTCATTTATTATTTTTTATATGTTCGTTTGTAATAGGTTTTTCTCAATATAGTCATTTCATGGTCTTCATCAAACTGAAGAGGTTTTTGCTGGTGTCAGCAAAAAGTGTAAATCAACATCATTTCAAGCCTCTTTACAAGAAAACTTTGCTTTTTCTATTGCACTATTTTCAAAATTTCTCCATTGAACATATCAAAGTAAATTTTGCAAATCTCTAGCACTCCAAAATTCAATTCAATTTTGTTCTTTTTTTATGTCTTCAAAACTTTGAAACAACTTCTTAATTAAATTTGTTTCCATAATTAAATTTTATATTAATTAAATAAATAAAAATAATTTTTTTATTTCTTTACCAGAATCAGTTACTAAATATTTCTTAGTAACTGGTTTTCATTTGCTTCAATTCCTTTACAGTTCATTTTTTATCATTTTTTACTAAAAAGGGAAATAAAATTCTTATCAGCCCCTATTTTAAAGGAAATTATTTTTATTTCCTTTTTCAAAAAATTAATAAAACATTATTTATTTTAACTTTTGTTGTTTAACTTCTTCTATAAAATTATCAAAATCATTTTTATATAATAAATCTTGTTTAGGTTTAAATTTATCATATTCTTTTTCTGCTTTTTCTTTTGCTAATTTTGCAGTAATTTTTCAAGCATTTTCTAGAATTTCTTTTCTTGTTCACTTCAAAAATTCATCAATTCTTTAATCTTTCATCATCCATTACAAATCACTTGATTATAAATTGATTCAATATATCTGTAGCCCAAATTCTAAATTGTGTTGCTT
>CAZJHB010000105.1:0-4795 GCA_964545685.1 uncultured Candidatus Peribacteria bacterium
AATTATATAGAGAATTAAAGAAAAAAAGTAAAAGTAATATAGAATGGAAATTTAACGTTTCTAATGAAGAAAAAATAAAATTATATTCTAAAGCAAAGGCATTTTTGTTTCCACCAGAAGAAGATTTTTGACTTGTTCCTATTGAAGCAATGGCTTGTTGAACACCTGTAATTGCATATAAAAAATGAGGAGCTTTGGAAACTGTTGTAGAATGAAAATCATGATTATTTTTTGATGAACAAACGGTAGATTCATTAAATAATAAAATAGATGAATTTGAAGATATGAATTTTGATTACAAAAAAATAAGAGAATATGCAATGAAGTTTGATGAAAAAAGTTTTAATAAAGAAATATTGGATTTTTTAGAAAGAAAAATGTTTGAGGGTCAATATCATTAAGTCAAGAAATTTCAAAGTATTTTAATTTTTTATATATCTATATTTTTCCCCTTTTTAAGGGGAATACCCGAGGTACGAGGGAAGGGGTTAAAATATTAACTTAATGGCTTTGGACTGATGGGGGTTACTTTACTATCTCAATATCAATACTATCTATTAATACATTATTGTTTGAAAAATCAACTTGTAGAGTTACAGTATATTTTCAAGCTTTTTTGTAAGCATGAGTAGGATTATATTCTGTTGAAGTTTCTCAATCTCAAAAATCCCATAAACATGAAACAATTTGTCATTCTGAATCACTTGATGAAAAATCTATTCATTGATTTATTGTAGTTTTTTTCATACTTGTTTTTATTGAAACACTTTGAGGTTTTGGTTTTAATATAAGACTTTTACTTGCTGTATATTCTTTACCACTTTCTGTTACTATTGTTAAGTTAATTGTATAATCTCAAGCATTAGTATATTTATGTCAAGGTACTATTGCATCTCTTTCTTCACTTGTACCATCTCAATAATCCCATATAAATTTTACTATATTTTCATCTTTTACAGTACTTTTAGACGCATCAAATCAAACAGTTATAGGTACATAATTATTTTCATTATTTATTTGAAAATCAATTATTGCTTCTTTTTTTATTGCTTCTATATAAATTTTTTGAGTAACAGTTATTATGTCATCTTCTATTCTTCTATGTTTAAAAGTATAATTAACAGTTATTACTTGATTTCATTGTGTATTTACATCATATGAAATAACTTTATTTATATCATCAATATCTCAATCAGAGTTAGTATCCCATGAAATATTTTCTAATGTATATAATAAATTACTTGATCTTACATACCTAGCATCTAATTTAAGAGTTGTAGGAACTCATAGTTCATTTATAAAATATTCATTTAAAGATTTTTCAAATATTATATCATCATCTTCCATTAATTCTCAATTATTATATATATCTAAATTTTTTGATAAAGTTAATTGTTTTGGAATATTTATTTCAACACTAATTTCTTCTTGATTTCATGCAGAATCAGTAAGAATTACTTTTACTGTATTATCTCAATATTCTTTAAATTCATATATGATTTTTGAAGATTCTTCAGGATTTTCTATACTTCATATTTTACTTTTCTCTTTTCAGTCTATTATCCATTTATATTCTTCAATATATCAATTTCAAGTTTCAACTTCTATATCTGTTACACTTAACTCATATTCTAATTCATTTTCAAGAGATCAATCGTAATTAATTTTTCATTTTATATCAGAAGCTTCTTCTCAAGAAATAATAAATACTTTATCAAAATTTGTTTGATCATTTTCTTCAATTATATTCATTAATATTAAGGTTTCTTTAAATATGGCTTTTGATCATGAATATTTGTATCATGTAAATACTGGTTTTTCTATATTTTCACTGTAAAACCATTCTATTTTTCATAGTTCTTTCAAATCAGTAGCATCAAGTTCAACAAAAATTCATCAATTTTCTGTAATATTTTCTTCTTGAATTACTAAATAGGATATATTTATACTTGGAATATCTTCAATTATATTTGTTATTACTTTTCAGTTTAAATCGATCTCTTGTACTGTTAATGAAATTTCATGAATTCATTTTGTATCAAATTCTTTTATAATTGATGAATTAGGGGTTTCTATTATTTCTCAATCTCAAAAATCCCATATAAATTTTTCAATTTTATATCAGTTATTTTCTTCGTTTGTAGCAAAGGTTTCTAAATCAAATTTTATTTCTAAAGGTCAAATTAAATTATTAGTATCTTTTATCAAAGAATTAATATCATCAAAATAATCACTTTTTAGTTTTTTATTATCATATATTCTAACATCTCATTGAGATAATATTTCCCAATTAGGTAAGTTTTTAACTTTTTTATCTATATACATCCATAGAGATAAAGAGGCAAGACATATAATTAAAAATAAAACTGAAAAAATTCAATATTTAATTCTTTTTTGTTTAAATTCTTTTTTTGTTGTTAAAAATTTGAATAAAACCCATATTAAAAAGCTAGTTTCAATAAATAATAAAATTGAAAAAATTGTATATACAATCCGAGTTATATAAGTATTAATATCATTTGAATTTATTCATAAAGAATAAAAGAATTGAACATCTTCTATAGTTTTTGCATTAAGTACAATATAAGTCATAAAACTTCATCCAACAATTAGAACAATTAATGCAAGTGTTCAAAGAAAACCTAATATTTGTCATAAAGAAACTTTTTTCACTTCTTTTTTTACTTTTTCTTTAGTTTCTTCTAATTTTAAAAAAACTCTTTCTCATAAATCAGAGGGAACTGTTTTAATTATAAGTTTGTATTTTTTATTTTTTACAGTAGTTTTTCAAACTCCTTCTTGAGTTTTATTTGTTTCTTCTATGTTTAAAAGTGTATTAGCTTTTGCTTTTATAAGGATTTTTGAATAAATAGGATATCTTATATATTTTATTTCTTTTTCTATTTTATCCTTTCTAAAACCAATTTTTACATAATTATCTTCTGGTTCAATAGTTAAAAAATCATATTTTTTTTCAATCAAAATAATTAGAATATCTTGTAAAGAATTTATATTAATATCGTATATAATTTTATCTTCTTGTTCAGTTTCTGTATTTTCTTTTTTTGTTTCTGTATCCTTTTCTGTATTTTTTTCTTGTTCATTTTCATAATGTTCAGATTTATTTTTATTTTCGTTTTCATCTGATTGTGAATGCAGGCCTGCATTCACTACATTTTTGTTTTTTTCTTTTGATTTGTCTTTTTCAACTATTTCAATTTTTTCTTCGTTATTTTCATCTTGTTTTATTTCTACATCACTTAAAATATCAATATCTTGATTATTTTTAAGAATTTCTTGATCTTTTGTTGCATTTTCTTCATTATTTTCAGTTGTTTCTTTATTTTCTTGAACAATATCAAGTTTACTTTTTTCTTGAATTTGTTCTTTTTCTTTTGTAGTTTCCTCCTTATTTTCCTTGTTTTCTTCATTCAAATCTAGGTTTAATTTTGATGGATCAAACATAATTTATTTATTAATTAATATAATCATTTATATTTTAACATATTTTTATAAATTTGTGAAATATTTGTGAGAAAAATGTATAAATATATAATTTAATAAATTATATAATGAAAAATTAAATAGTAAAAGATTATCAGATATATACAATATTTGTTATATATTTTTCTTTCAGGAAAAGAAAAGAGCCTCCTTTTTTTGAAAATATTGAGAAAATATAATATAATAAATAAAGTATAGTAATTTTTAGTATATTTTAATATGAAATTTAAAAATAAATATTGAATGACTTTATTGGAATTATTAATATCAATAATAATAATATTAATATTATGAACAATAGTATATATCTCATATCAATGATATTTAAAATCAGTAAGAGATGTAAAGAGAATAAGTGATTTATGAAGTATAAAAAAAACATTAGAATTATCTGTATTAAACACTTGAAAGTATCCTATGCCAGAATCTTGAAATTGAATAACATTTAGTTGATGATTAATTCGGACACAATGATTATTTTGAGAGAGTATATTAAGAAATGTTTGAAAACTAAATAAAGTACCTAAAGATCCATTATTAGAAATAGAATATACTTATTCAGTAACACATCAACAAACAGAATATGAATTGTGAACAATATTAGAAAGTAACGATTATATAAAGAAAAGTAAATCTTGAATATCGGCCTTTATAACGTGACAATATAATTGAAAATATATAAAGAAATCAATATGATGAATAACTTATTTATTAGCAATACCAACAATAATAAATTGATGAATAAATATATGAGATATAATAGATTTGATATCATCTAATAAATTAGTTTATAATTGAACTAGAAATTTACCTTGAAGTTATAGTTGAAGTTTATTGGATTTGTGTGAGGAAGATTGTGTAGATAATATAGTTAATCCAGATTATTTGATACTCTTTGAATGAGATATTAATGATTTGACAAATCCTGATGTTTCAACAGAAAGAATAAAATTTTTAGAAAATATGCAAGAAGCATATAGTTGAACAATAATGTCAACAGAAAATGGGATAGATGAAATATTATTATTGTGAACTATTGATGTATCAAATCCAACAGAAAAAGAAGAAAATTATGCATGTTGGATATTATGATTAGATTATTGTTATGATATAGATAAAATACACATATCATGAGAATGAGAAGAAGAAGAAGAAGAAGAAGAAGAAGAAGAACCAGTTTATTCATGTTGAGAAGAACCAATAATAGAAAATGCAATATTTACATGATGACCAGCTTTAGAAGAATGACAATTATGGGTTCATGATTATACACAATCACTAGCTTGTAGTT
>CAZJHB010000106.1:0-4747 GCA_964545685.1 uncultured Candidatus Peribacteria bacterium
AAAAAGGAAACTATTTTCTTTATTGAAATAATATGTATAATCATAAAAAACTTATTTATATAATTATTTTATAATAAAAAATTATAAAATTCACAAAAAATGCAACTTAATTTTTGAAAAAATACATTTATCAATATAATCTTTTAGTTAAAATTTTTTAGATAATAAAAAAAAGTACAATGATAGAAAAAATAATAAAAAGTATTTTCTGAGATCCTTCAGAAAAAAAAGTAAAAGAAATAACTCAATTGGTTGAAAAAATCAATAAAATTGAAAAAGAATATGAACATTTTACTCTTGAAAATGTAAAAGCAAAAACAAAAGAATTTCAAACTATGTTTGAATGACTTGACTTTCAAAAAGAAGAAGATTCTATAAAAATAATAGAAGAATTAAACAAAATAAAGCTACATGCATTTGCATTAGTAAAAACAGCTTGTAAATTAATAAATGGAGAAACTTTTGAATTAGAAAGTTGAAAAACTATTACTTGGAATATGATTCCATATGATGTTCAATTGATTTGAGGTTTAGCTATTCATGAATGAAATATCTCTGAAATGAAAACATGAGAATGAAAAACTCTTGTTGCAACCTTACCAGCTTACCTAAATGCTTTAACTTGAAATACAATTCACATAGTCACTGTCAATGATTATTTGGCAAAAAGAGATTCAGAAGAAATGTGAGTTTTGTATAATGCTTTATGATTAACTGTTTGAGTTGTAACAAACTGACAAGATAGACAAATAAAAAAAGAAGCTTACAAATCTAATATTATTTATTGAACAAATAATGAACTTTGATTTGATTACCTTAGAGATAATATGGTTGTTAGAAAAGAAGATAAAACAATGAGTAAATTATTCTTCTGTATTATTGATGAAGTTGATTCTATATTAATTGACGAAGCTAGAACTCCCTTAATTATTTCTCAAGCAGCAAATGAACCAACAAGTAAGTATTTAAAATTTGCAGCTCTTGCTAAAGAATTAAAAAAATGAGTAGATTTTAAAATTGATGAAAAATGAAAATCTGCTACTCTAACAGAAGATTGAATCAAAAAAATAGAAAAAATGTTACATATTGATAATATTTATGTTTCATGACATTATAATGATCTTCATCATATAGAAAATGCTATAAAAGCTACTTGAGTATATATGAAAGATAAAGATTACTTAATCTCTCCTAATTGAGAAATTTTAATTATTGATGAACATACTTGAAGAGTACTTGCTTGAAGAAGATATTCTGAATGACTACACCAAGCAATTGAAGCAAAAGAAAATGTAGAAATAAAACAAGAATCAAAAACCCTAGCATCTATAACTTTTCAAAATTTCTTTAGAATGTATTGGAAGTTATCATGAATGACTTGAACTGCAAAAACAGAAGAAGAAGAATTTTACAAAGTTTATTGACTTGATACTTTTGTTATTCCTACAAATAAACCTATTATTAGAGATGATAGACCAGATTTACTTTTCAAAAATGAAAAATGAAAATTTGATTATGTTATCAACATGATAAAAGAACTTACACAAACATGACAACCTATATTAGTTTGAACTGTGTCTGTTGAAAAATCTGAATACTTAAGTGCAAGATTACAAAAAGAAAATATTACTCATAAAGTATTAAATGCAAAACACCATGAACAAGAAGCTGAAATAGTAAAAACTGCATGACAAAAATGAGCTATAACAATAGCTACAAATATGGCTTGAAGATGAACAGATATCAAATTATGAGAATGAGTAATAGAACTTGGATGACTTATAATTCTTGGTACTGAAAAACATGAAACAAGAAGAATTGATAATCAATTAAGAGGTAGATCTTGAAGACAATGAGATCCTTGAGCTACTCAATTTTTAATTTCTCCAAATGATGATATAATGAGAATATTTGGTTGAGATAAATTATTTAATGTTTTTAATTCTCCTGTATTTGCTTCCCTTCCAGATAACGAACCTCTTACACAAAGTTGAATGTTAACAAAAAAAGTTACGGGTGTACAAAAACAAGTTGAATGACATAATTTTGATATAAGAAAACATATTCTACAATATGATGATGTTATTAACAAACATAGAACTATTATATATTGAAAAAGAGATAAAATATTAGAATGAGAAACTAATACTGAAGAAATTGAAAATGATATAAAAAATATGATAAAATCTCAAATTTGAAAAATTGTTCAAGCAGAAACATCAAAAGCTGAATTTCAATCAAAAGATTTAATTGAAAAAATTAATAGTTTCATATGAATAGAAATAATTGATGATACTATTGAACTTGATGATGTTTCATCTACTAAAGATCCTATAGAATTAACTACTTATATAAGTAATATAGCTTTTGATGAAATAGAAAAATTAAAAAATCAAGCTACTAATATTCAAAATTTCTATACCTTAGAAAGAAGAATAATGCTTATATCAATAGACCAACTATGGATGAGACATATTGATGCTATGACTAGATTAAGAGAAGAAGTTGCTTTTGAATGATATGCTCAAAGAGATCCACTAGTAGTATACAAAGAAAAAGCATTTAAAAAATTTGAAAACTTTATGGATGAGCTTGAATACAAAATTGTAAAAGCTATGTTCTCTATTAATAAAGTTCAAGAAGTAAAACAAGTACAAGTTAGCGACAAAGACATGAAATTCAATGAAGTTAATGTTCAAGATTCAACTAGAATTAATAAACAAGCACAAGGACAAGCACAGCAAGCTCCTCAACAACAAGCTCCTCAAAAAGCTAATCCCCTATTTAATAATCCACATACTGCTCCAAGAGTGAGAGTTGTAGAACCTAAAGTTGAAAAGAAAAAGATTAGAGTTTAGAATTACTTTATATAAAAATAATAATATGAAAAAATTTAAAAAAATTATATTGTTACCTATTGTTATATTAGTAACTTTTTTTTCTAAAATTATTGCTTATTGAAATATTGATACTTCAACAGTAGAATGTCTTTATTGAATTTCTCCAACTGATAGAATGTCTGAAAGAGAGATATATTATACAATTTTAAAAAATTGGTTATTTCATATAATATTACCATTAATACTTATTTTATGAATATATTTTTACTATTCCAAAAGAAAAAAGAAAAATAATAAAAAAAATGATAATTTAAAAAATAAATAATAAATTATATAAAATATGCTAAAAAAATTTCTAAAATATTGAAGAAATCAAGTATGGTTAAAACATAGAGATATTTTAATTCAAAAAAGTGAATTAAAATATCTTTTTTGGGAAGCCACTCTAAATTGCAATTTCCTATGTAAACACTGTTGAAGTAACGCTTGAGAAAAACATATAAAAGAAACTTTATCTACTCAAGAAATAAAAAATGCTTTTTTAGATATTTCGAATAATTTTGACTCAAAAAAAATAACAATAGCAATAACTTGATGAGAACCTCTTCTTAGAAAAGATTTATTTGAAGTTATGGAATATGCTAGTTCTTTATGATTTTATTGGTGAATGGTAACAAATTGATACCTAATCAATGAAAATCTTATTGAAAAAATGAAAAAATCATGAATGAAGACGATTGATATTAGTATTGATTGATTAGAAAAAAATCATGATAATTTTAGAAACAAAATATGATCATTTAATAGAAATATTAATGCTTTAAAACTATTACAAAAAGCAGATTTTTTAAATCCTTTAAGGATTACAACAACAGTAAGTAAACAAAATATTTGAGAATTAGAAGAAATGTATAATTATTTTTCTAAAATATGATTAAAAGATTGGAGATTATTAAATATTGATCCAATTTGAAGAGCAGAAAATATTAATAAAGAATTACTTTTGAGTAAAAAACAAATGGATATATTATTTAATTTTATAAAAGAAAAAAGAAAAAAATGAAAAATTAATATAACTACTTGATGTGCACATTTTTTATGAGATGATTATGAGGATGAAATAAGAAATCATTTTTTCTTTTGTGGAACTTGAATAAATGTTGGTTCTATATTACATAATTGAGATATTTTTGTTTGTCCTAATGTTCCAAGAATCCCTAAACTTATTCAATGAAATATAAAAAAAGATTTATTCTCTGATATATGGAAAAATAAATTTAAATATTTTAGAAATAAATATAGAATTGAAGACGAAAACTGTAAAAAATGTGATTATTATGAAGAATGCTTATGAGGTTCATTTCATACATATGATTTTAAGAATAAAAAACAAAAAGTTTGTTTTATGGATAAATAATAAAAAAAGCTACAAAAATTTACTTTTAGCTTTTTTTATTATTTTTTTCAAAACTGGAAATTCTTCAAATAACTTTCTTAAACTTGTTCATTTCAGTATTTGATTGGAGTAATATGAATATGATCTCTATTTATTGATCATGCATATATTTTCATATCATTTCTTATTGCTATTTCTCTTAATAATTCTCTTACTTTTTATCATACTCAATTTTTCAATATTTTATATCTATATTTAGTTATTCATACTATATGATATTTATAATCATATATTATATGTGATGTATGTTTATAATCTTTCATCTTTTAGAATTAGAAAGTGGATTTACGGATCCATAAGTAGGGCTTTGAAAATGATATAAAAAATATGATAAAATCTTAAATTTGAAAAATTGTTCAAACAGAAACTTCAAAAACTGAATTTAAACCAAAAAATTTAATTATCTCTACATAAACTAGTTCCTTCTATATATGTATCTCAAGATTCACAA
>CAZJHB010000107.1:0-4726 GCA_964545685.1 uncultured Candidatus Peribacteria bacterium
AAAAGAGATTAGAAAGGGAACTCAAGATTATTCCAGAAAAACTTGATGAATTTGATGATAATGTTTTTATGAGTATATATGCTGATAAGCTTGCTTACATTGATTTTAATAATGAATCATCGGTGATTATTGAGAATAAGCAAATAGCAGATTTTCAAAAAAAGTTGTTTAAATTGTTGTTTAAATCGTTGTAGGAAAGGGACTTTTTTACCTCACCCCCAACCCCTCTCCTTTAGAGGAGAGGGGAGAAGAACATGATTTTTTATTAAAGATTTATTAATTTTTAAAGTAAGAGAATTATTAATTTTTATTAAATTTGTCTTATTTTTTCTAGATTACTTAAATATTTCATGTATTTCTGAAAAAGGTAACATATCTTTTATATGATTGTTGTTTATTGATTTATGATGTTTTTTTATTTCTCAGGAGATTTTTTTTCTCATAATTTTATTATATCATTTAGTAAAATTGAAAAATCACGAACATCTGGAACTCATCATAAAATTCATTGATTATATAATTTTCTTATATCGTTTTCACTTCTTAGTTTTATATCATTAAAGTCGTATAATGTATAAAAACTTGATATATTATCTTTATCTTTTTTAATGATTCATATTTGTTCTTTTTTAAATACTGATAGATTCATCAATTCTACATTATGAGTTGTGAATATAAATTGGTATTTTTTATTTATGTTTGTATGAATAAGATTAAATAATTTTTGTAAAATATGAGGATGTAAATTTATTTCAATTTCATCAACAAATAAAATCTTTTCATTTATTATTGAATCAATAATTGGTCACAAAATATAAAATAATTTTTGTGTTCAATCTGATTCTCTTTCTATTGGAAAAAACTCAATTTTATCTGAGTTATTTATTTTATGTCAAAATTCTATTGATAATAAAGTTTCTTTTTTATATTTTTCTATGAATTTTTCATTTAAAAATTCTAATAAATTATCTGATAAAGGTTTTTTTGTAATTCTTAAATCCTCTATATTTATATCAGCACATTTTAAAAATTCTATAATAATATTTTTGTTTTCCTTTGATTTTAATAAATCAAATAATCAGATAGTTATTTCAGGTCATATATTATTTTCTAAAATTATATTAATTTTTTTAAAAAAAGAATCAATAGGTTGTTTATTTAATTTTCAGTTCCAATGAGATAATACAGCAAAAAATGAGATATCTTCTTTTACTTTTTCATATCATTTTTTAAATTCTGATGTAAATGATCTATCGTAAATTATTTCTTGTCCTTTTCTTTCATATAAATTAATTTTTCATTTTGTTTTTATTTCTATTAAATTTTCAGTTAGAATTTTTTCATTAAAAATCTCAAAATTAAAAATATATTGTTTATTGTTTACAAAAAAACAAATTTCAAAAAAACTTGGTTTTGTTTTACTTTCAATATCCAATAAAAAAGGTGATAATATGAATCATAATTCATCTCAATCTGTAGATAAAGCAATAAATTTTATAAGGGACATGATTTTTATTATATTTGTTTTTCAACTAGCATTTGCTCAATAAATAATCATACTTTTTTCAAAAGTAGTTTTTTTTCAAAGACTTTTTATATTAAAAACATTCTCTTGCTTTCAACCATAATTTGATGATTCAAAATTAATTGTAGTGTCTTCTTTGAATGATAAGAAGTTTTTTACTCTTATATATTTTAACATAATTTATGTAATTAATTGTTAATTATATATATATTATATTAATTATTGAAATAATGCAAATTTTTTGGTTTAAAAAATAAAAATGAATATAATAATAAGTTGAAATAATTAAACCAAAACATATTTATTACATAAATAATGTATTTTTATTTGACTTTCATCTGAAGTTGAATATAATGTATTTTGTAATTATTATTTTTTTGAAAAAAATATGAAACTAAAATTTTGCACAAAAAAAGATACTAAAACAATTTTTACAAATTACTTCAGTATCAATCTTACAAAGATTCCTATAGAATTTTTGCAAAAATTTTTCTGGGGAGAAAAATTTGCATTATAGTATATAGGTGAAGTAGTAAAAATCAAATTTAATTTGATAAATATAAAAAAATGAAAAATTATATTGTTACATATGACTTAAAAAAAGAAGGTCAAGACTATACAAGTTTAATTAATACAATAAAAAAGTATAATAATATACATGTAATGCGTTCGGTTTGGTTTATAAAATCTAATAATACAGCAACTGAAATAAATAATCAGTTAAAAAAGTATATAGATAAAAATGATTTATTATTTGTTTCTGAAATTATAAATAATAGAAATTGATATTTAAATACAAATGATTGGAATTTTTTAAAATAAATAATTTTTATAAAAGCACATCAAATTAACTTGATGTGCTTTTTTTTCTCCCAAAAAATCTTTTGACATCTAAAATTTATTTATATAATACCTTGTAATACAAAGTAATATAAAAAACATAAATTATGGAAAAAATATCTACACAAATGAGGAAGGGGATATTGGAATATATTATTTTATGAATAATTAAATCTGGAAATATTTACTGAGCAGAGATAATAGAAGTATTGAAAAAATGAGATTTGATTGTGGCTGAAGGGACGATTTATCCATTGTTATCTCGTTTGAAAAAGGACTGAATGATTGATTATTATTGGGTAGAATCAGAAACAGGTCATCCTAGAAAATATTTTAATTTAACAGAAACATGAAAAGAAAATTTGATTATTATGGAGAATAATTGGTTGGGGATAAAAAAGGCGGTAAA
Source organism: uncultured Candidatus Peribacteria bacterium (assembly GCA_964545685.1). Taxonomy (GTDB): domain Bacteria; phylum Patescibacteriota; class Gracilibacteria; order BD1-5; family UBA6164; genus CAZJHB01. The sequence continues at coordinate 2,775 of CAZJHB010000107.1, forward strand.
AAATATTTTAAATAAATAATTTTATAACTATGGATAATTTTGAATATTTGAAAATTACAGAAAGACAACAAAAAATAATAAAAGATTATTTGGATTCTTTGAAGAACTATGTAAAAAAACACCATATAGAAATGGAGGTTTATAATGACATAGAAGAAATGCTTTATGAAAAACTTTCAAAGGCAAAATGCATTGATGATTTGACTATCAAAAAATCAATAAAAGAAGTTTGAGAACCAAAAGATATATTTTCAGATTTATCTGAAGATACTGAAGATGTTTGAAAAAAAGAAATCTTTTATAAGAAATTAGCAAAAAAATGATGGGTAAGAGATAATTCTTGAGCAATATTCTTATGAATATCAAAGACTTTTGCAGAAAAATTGTGAGTTCCTATTCGGGTAATAAGATTGATATTACTATTATTAATAATTGTTTGATGACTAAGTATTTGGGCATATATTCTAGCTGGAATTATTTTACCAGTTAAGTGAAAAAATTATGACGAAAAATGATTTTCTTGATATTTTTTTACACAAATTGTTTGTTCTATAAAAGATTGTTTTTTTAATTTTGTAAACTTTACTATTATGCTAATTCCTTCTTTTTTTAATAAAATTTGAAAAATTATGAGGTTTATTTTCTTTTTAATTTTATCTTTTTGTTTTGCTTGAGTTTTAATTTGATTAATATTTATATGAGCATTTTATTTTTCTGATTTTAGTATATATGATATTGATTTTTTCTTTGTTTTACCAATATATTTCATTCGGGGAATTATATTTTGAATTATTGCAACTGCGATTCTTGGTGTTGCATCATTTTTATATGGTATTGGGAAAAAATCTTTAAATGGGTATTTTATACTTTTTGGTTGAGCTTCACTTATAATTGCTTTGTTTTTATGAATTTCAAGTTGATTTGATCTTGCAAAAACTTATATTTGAGAATCAGAAATTACACAAAAAGCAAGTTTTGAAATTTTAGATACTAGTTCAGGAGTTATCAATCTTGATATTTCAAAAGTGGCTGAAAATTATTGAATAGAAGAGTATTTTTATTATTCAAAGACAAATATAAAAGTAAAAGTAGCAACTTGATCACTTTTATCAATAAAAGTTAACAAAAAAATTATATGAAGTGAAAATCTTACTGATAGGATAATAAATAATTTTAATGAAATTAATTTAGAAAAAGAAGATGATACAATCATTTTAAATTATGAAAATAATAAAGCTTTTAAATCCAAAGTACCTTTAACAATGATAGATAATGATGTTACAATATATTTACCAAAAAATTATCAGTATAATTTAGGTTATAATAAATATAAACATAGATATTATTATGAAAATATTTTTGTTAATAATGATTTTGAGCAATATAAAGATTATATTAATCAAGATTGTAGATATAAAACAATTTATTATTCGGAAGTTGAAGATAATTTTGTTTGTGATTTATCAGATAGTGAAATAAAATCTGCAAAATTTCTAATGTTAAAAACAAATTTAATTAATAAATTTGAAAGTTTTTCAACTATAAAACATGTAGATAAATATAAAAATACATATCGGTGAGATTATAATATGAAAAGTGACTGGAGTTTTGATAATATTTATAATTTGGATGATGATACTGTTATTATTGAATTTTGAGATAGGAGTTTAGATATTAATGCTCAAGTTGATTATAAAGAGAATGAAGATTGAATTTTAGAATTTTCAAATTTTAAAATAAATGACGTTGATGCAAATTATGCTTATCAAGAAAAATATTACCAAGATATATCTGCTATAAGGGATTTTATTAATGAAGAAGAATAATTTTTTACTCTACAATCACCTTTAATCATTTTCAAAATTCTAACTCATTAATTCCTTCCATGTATTTTTTGATGTTTTTTTGAAAATAATCCGGTTTAGCTTTTTGAATTTTTCATATTAAAAAAT
>CAZJHB010000108.1:0-4694 GCA_964545685.1 uncultured Candidatus Peribacteria bacterium
AACAAGTTTTAGAAATATCAACAAAAGTAGATAAGTTTAAATTTAATTTTGATTGATATGATTTTATTATTGATGTTCAAAAATATAAATATGGATATAGATATGAAATAGAACTTGAACTAGAAGAAGATCTTGATTGAGAATTAGATCCTGAACAATTAATTAATAGTTTTAGAAAATATTTATGATTAAATTCACCTGAACAATTAATAAATTGATCAAAAATTTTAATATGTGCTGAAAATGAAAACGTTGAATTATCTAATGTAATAAAAGAAATTGAATGATTAATATCTAAAATTTAATATAAAAAAATAAAAAATTTTATTGCAAAATTAAAATAATTAATTATAATATATTTAATATTTAAGGTAAAATGAGAGTTTGCATGTAGCAAATTCTCATTTTCTTTAAAGAAATTTAAAAGAATTTATTATATAATATAAATATTATGTTAGATATTAAGCAAATAGAACAAGCAGTTACAATAATTTCTGCCGAGAAAAAAATTCCAAAAGAAAAATTATTAAATATAATTGAAGCTGCGATAAAAACAGCTTATAAAAAGGATTATGGTAGAAAAGATGAAGAAGTTAATGTAAAAATAGATTTAGAAAAAGAGACTATGGAAATAACTGTTGAAAAAACAGTAGTAAAAGAAGTAACTAATCCAGCTCTTGAAATTAGTTTTGATGATTTATGAGAAGATGCTGAAAATTTTGAAGAATGAGATGTTATTGAACTTGATGTTACTGATGAAGTAATGAAAAATGATGAATGAGAAAGTTTTTGAAGAATAGCATCACAAGCAGCTAGACAAGTAATTATACAAAAAATTTCAGATTCAGAAAAAGAAAAAATTTATGATTTGTTCCAATGAAAAGAAGGTCAAATAGTAAATATGAAAGTTGAACTTGTTGAATGAGGTAAAGTAATTTTTGATTATAATGGAAATCAAGTTGTATTGCCAAAATCAGAACAAGTATCAAAAGATGTATATTCTCCAGGATCTAGATTTTATATATATATACAACAAGTTACAAAATTGGATAATGGTACACCAAAAGTTGTATTAACAAGAAAAGCTCCAGGTCTTGTAAGTGCTATATTTGCTGAAAGTGTTTCAGAAATACATGATTGAATTATTAGTATTGATGAAATAGTAAGACAACCTTGAATAAAAACAAAAATGCTAGTATCATCTAACTATGAAGAAATAGATCCAGTTTGAACATTAATAGGACAAAGATGAATGAGAGTAAAATCAGTTATGGAAGAATTATCATGAGAAAAAATTGATATAATACCTAATTTTGGCGATATAAGAGAAATAGTTAAAAAATCTCTTTCTCCAGCACAAATAGAAAAAGTTGAAATAGATTCAGAAGAAGAAATAGCTACAGCTTATCTAAAAAAATCAGAAAGAGCTAAAGCAGTTTGAAAAAATGGTTTGAATATTAATTTGGCTACAAAATTACTTTGAATAAAAATTAATATAGTAGATATAAAAGAAGAAGAGGACGGGGAAACTGAAGAGGAAAAATAGAGAAATGTAGAGACGTTTTGGTAAAACGTCTCTACAGCGCATTTGTTTTATTTAACTAATCAATAAAAAAATCATGAAAGTTTTATTTTTAAAACATGTTGTTAATGTATGAAAGGAAGGTGAAATAAAGGATGTAAAACCTTGATATGCAACTAATTTTTTGTTTCCTAAAAATTTTGCAGTAGAATTAACACCTGAAATGAAAAAAATGCATTTACAAAAATTAAAAAAACAGGATGCTACTAAGAGAGAATTAATAGAAAATAAATTTAAATTATCAGAAGAGTTAAATTGAAAAAGTTTAACATTTGTTTTAAAAACTTGATCAAAATGAAAAATTTATGGTTGAGTATGAGAAAAAGATATAATAAATTATGTAAAAAAGAATTTTAAAATACAACTATCTAAAAAGCATATTAATATGCCAGATTGACATATTAAAAGAGTTTGAGAATCTTTTATATATATTAACTTATGAAAAGATGCTATGGCAAAGATAACAGTAATCGTTAAATGAGAATAATATGTATTTAGCTATAGATTTATGAAATAAAAAATGTTGATTAGCTGTCTATATAGAATGAATAGTTATTCCTAAAAGTATTGTACCAAGAGTAAAACTTATTCAAGAATTAAAAAAATTAATAAAAGAATATAAAATTAAAACTATAATTATTTGATTACCTTTTGATTTATATTGAAAAAATTTAAAACAATTAGAAAAAACAAATAAATTTATAGAAAAGTTAAAAAATATTTTTCCAGAATTAAAAATTGAATGAATTGATGAAAGATTTACAAGTTTTGAAGCTGATAATATTTTAAATAATTTATGATTTGATAAGAATAAAATACAAAAGGATGATATTTCTGCTACTTTAATTTTGGAATCTTATTTAAAAAAAGCAAGTAATTTTTAAAAATATACTTGTTTTTTTTGACATAAAATAATAAATATGATTTAATTATATTATATATTTATTAATAAAAATTTATTTTATGAAAAATTTTACAAAGTTATTTTTAATAATAGCATTATTTATATTTAATATTAATTTATCTTATTCATCTAATATAAGTAATATAGACGTATTAAATGAAGAAAATATTATTTTTGAAATTTCACCTGATGTAGATTTATCTTCTGGAGAAATAAATGCGGAAATAAAAGTAATGAAAGATTTAAATGTTGCATTTGTTTCTAGAGATTTTAGTGATCAAAATAAATTAATTCTTACTTTAACACAAGGATTAGAAGAAAATAATACTTATAGTATAATATCTATATTATGACCAAGTTGAAATATTGATTTTGAAACTTGATTATGATTAGAAGATAAAGAATTTATTAATGACGAAGTTGCTTTAGAAGAACAATATATTAATAGAATAGTAGTTTTAAATTCTACTACTATAGAAATTTATTTTAATAATATTATAGAAGAAGATGAAATTGAATTTAAACTTTTTAATGAGAAAAAAATAAATTCAATAGATGTATTAGAAAATTCTAACATTTTAAATATTAGTTTAGTTGATAAATTAGAAATAAATAGTACTTATATATTAATGATTTTATCTTTAGAAGATTCTTTTGGAAATTATATTGATTTGGATGAAAGCTTATATGATGTATTAGTAACAGAAGAATTAGAAGAATTAGAAGAAGAATCTTGAACATGAGAATTTGAAAAAAATGAAATAATTGAAGAAGATGTTATGCCCGAAGAAGAAGATGTTATGCCCGAAGAAGAAGATGTTATACCAGAAGAAGAAGAAATTATAATGGAAAATGAAAAAACTGGAACATGAGAATTTGAAGAATGAACTATTGAAGAAGTTGCTTTAAATTCTGCTGAAACACCAGATACAGGACCAGAGACTACAGTTTTGATAATGTTAACTCTTTTATTAAATACTGTATTTATATTTAGAAAAAAATTTAAAAGTTAATAAATAAAAAAATCCTTTATTAAATTTTTAATAAAGGATTTTTTTATTTATTTTTTTTGTGTTTAATATAATATTATGATATTATATTATTATAATGTTTTTTATATCTAAAATAAATATAAATGGAAAAATTAATAGTAGAAGAAAATCTTTTAAAAGATCAATTATTACAAGTAATGATTGATAATGAATGAAGTGATATGTATATAACGGTTGATACATTTCCAGCAATAAAAATTTGAGGGGATATTGTGAGAATTGATGACTGATTAGAAAGGTTTACACCTGAAGATACTAAAAATTTTGCAGAATCACTTATGACTCAAACTCAAAAAGATATTTTACTTAAAACTAAAAATATGGATTTTTCTTTTTCTTTTTCAGATAGAAGATTTAGAGCTAATGTGTCTTTTCAATTAGGATATTATATGATTGTTTTAAGATTATTAACCTTAGATATTCCTAGTATTAGTTGATTGTGTTTAACTGATATTTATAAAGATGTAACTAAATTGTGACAATGATTAGTTTTGGTAACTTGACCAACATGATCAGGTAAAACAACTACTTTAGCAGCAATGATAAATTATATTAATGAAAATTATAATAGACATATTATTACTATTGAAGATCCAATTGAGTATGTTCATAAACATAAAAAATCAATAATAGAACATAAAGAAATTTGAAAAGATGTTCCAAATTATGAAACAGCTTTACTTTGAGCAATGAGACAAAATCCACAAGTTATTTTATTTTGAGAGATGAGAAATAGAGCAGAAATGGAAATGGCTTTAAGATTATCTGAAACATGACATCTTGTTTTTTCTACACTTCATACAAGAAGTGCATATCAAACAATAACAAGAATTTTAGATAGTTTTGAGGCAGCAGAAAAAAATCAAATAAGATTACAATTAGCAGATTCTTTAATAGCTATTTTTTCACAAAGATTATTAAAAACAAATGATTGAACTTGATTAAAATTAGCTAAAGAAATACTTGTAAAAAATTCTGCAATAGCAAATCTTATAAGAGAAAATGATTTACACCAAATTCCTTCTATTATCCAAATGTGATCAAGAGAATGAATGCATTTATTGGAAGACGATATTATAATACTTATTTCCCAATGAATTATATCTAGGGAAGAATGACTTAAATATTCAAATAATCCTAAGTTAATTAAAGAAGC